>CAYNUV010000165.1:0-6800 GCA_964400245.1 uncultured Ignavibacteriaceae bacterium | reverse complement strand
AGGAATTCCCCTTTTCATTTATGTGGGATAAATTGTTGATAATAAACGACTTCTGAAAAAATTATTCAAAAATATAAAAGACAATCAATTTAAATTGATAAAAATATAATATAATAACAAAATAAAAGGAGTCACTATGAAAGCAAGCGAATCAAAAACAGTTGTATTTGTTACCGGGGCATTTGTCAATCATAGCTGCTGGGATGATTGGAAAAAATATTTTGAGAGTAAAGGATACATTACTTATGCCCCTGCCTGGCCTTTCAAAGATGCTTCTACTGCTGAGCTGCGGAAGAGACAGCCTAACGATACAGATTTAGCAGCTTTAACATTAAAGGAAGTAATAGATAGTTATATTAATTTTATAAAAAAACTTCCTGAGAAGCCGATTGTAATCGGACACTCTTTAGGCGGATGTATGACCCAGGTTATAACAAACCGGGATTTAGCTGCTGCAGGAGTAGCAATTCATCCGGTACCAACTCTGGGAGTAATTCCGTATGAGTTTTCTTTTCTTAAAGCAGGATGGAAATCATTAGGATTTTTTACTTCCACCAAAAAAACATACTTGATGTCATTCAAAGACTGGCAATATGCTTTCGTAAACGGAATGCCACTGGCTGAGCAAAAAGCTGCTTATGATAAGGTAACTATTCCTGAATCAAAAACTGTAGCAAGAGGAGGACTTACAAGCGCAGTAAAAGTAGATTATGAAAAACCCCATCCTCCTTTATTGATTATTGCCGGCAGCAAGGACCACATTATACCGGCTCATCTTAACAGGAGAAATTTTAAAAGGTATAAAAAGAATGGCTCCGTTTTGGATTACAAAGAGTTTGAAGGCAATAATCATTTTGTGTTAGGACTGCCGAACTGGAAGCAAACCGCTGATTATATTTTAGATTGGATAAAGGCACACTAAATAATTTTAAGAATCATTTCCACCCTCCATTTTTGCAGAGGTTGAGTGAATCAATATAACCACGACTTTTAAGTCGTGGTAAAAGTAAATAAGGTCTAATGGGCTTTAGCCCAAATTTAAAATAGAATTGCGGCTAAAGCCATTTTTTTTCTCTATTTTCCACGAGCTAAAGCTCGTGGCTATTTATTCCCAATTTTATCTTGCAAAGAAGTCAATGTAATAATTAAAAATGATTTTAGCTGCAATGAAATCGTTGTGTATAAGTTAACAATACCACAATCAAATGATTGACTAATGGAATATTCAAATAAAATTATTGAAGATTTAATACAAAAGTTTAAGCCGGCTATGGGCGAAGATTATGACAGATATAAAAATCATGTTTATCGTGTCTTTTTAAATTGTCTTTTAATTGATAACGAAAAAACTAATGAAGAAAAATATGCCATTGCTGCAGTATTCCATGACATTGGAATCTGGACTAATCATACTTTTGATTATTTAGATCCCTCCATTGAACAAGCCAGAATTTACTTAGCTGAAATTGGTAAACAAGATTTAATAGACGAAATTTCGCTGATGATATATTGGCATCATAAAGTGGGTAAATATAAAGGCAAGCATGAGAAAATTGTAGAAAGCTTTCGTAAAGCAGATTGGATAGATGTCTCTTTAGGATTACTCACTTTTGGTTTTGATAAGCAAAAAATTAAGGAGAATAGAAGCAAGTTAGCAAACCTGGGCTTTTATATATTCCTTATTAAGAAAATTATAAAAAATTTCATTAAGCATCCTTTAAATCCAATTCCGGTGTTAAAGAAATAAATGTTGAAAGACTTAAGTGAATTTTCTAAAAAAGAATTTTTAATCAGATTACAATCATCAAATTTTAACTAACCAAGGAGAAAATCAGATGAACTATTTAACAACAAAAGACGGAACACAAATCTACTACAAGGATTGGGGATCAGGTCAGCCCGTCGTATTTAGCCACGGCTGGCCGTTAAGCTCGGATGCCTGGGAATCGCAAATGTTTTTTTTAGCCTCGAACGGCTACCGATGCATCGCCCACGATCGTCGTGGACATGGAAGGTCAAGTCAGCCGTGGAATGGCAACGACATGGACACCTATGCCGATGACTTACTGGAACTCTTCACTGCACTCGACCTGAAAGGAGTCACGATGATCGGTCACTCTACCGGCGGTGGTGAAGTCGCTCGTTACATCGGACGTCATGGTACTAAACGTGTAGCCAAGGCAGTGCTTATGGGTGCAGTTCCGCCGCTAATGCTTAAGACACCAGCCAATCCCGGCGGGCTGCCGATGGAAGTGTTCGATGGTTTTCGGGCGGCATATCTGGCAGACCGCTCACAGTTTTTTTTGAATATAGCAAGCGGCCCTTTCTTTGGCTTTAACCGGCCCGGTGCTAAGGTTTCCCAGGGACTTATCAATTCGTGGTGGATGCAGGGAATGATGTGCGGGCACAAAAACGGGTATGACTGCATCAAGGCATTTTCGGAAACGGACTTCACTGAGGATTTGAAAAAATTCGACGTGCCTACATTGATCATCCATGGTGATGACGATCAGATTGTGCCGATCGGGGCATCTGCGATGCTTTCGTCTAAACTCGTTAAGAATGCTAAGTTAAAGATTTATCCGGGCGGGACACATAGTCTGGGCGATACAAGTAAAGACCAGCTCAATGCTGATTTGCTCGCTTTCCTGAAAGAATAATGGATTTAGACTATTCTCTAATTGATAACGAAAATGCTAAGCAATATGAATTTCATATTGATGGATTAGTTCCAAGAGTTGAGTATATAAAAACTCAGGATAAAATTTTCCTGACTCATACAGAAGTTACGTCGGAACTGGAAGGAAAAGGTATAGCCAAAACTTTAATAAAGAAAGTTCTGGAAGATATCGAGCAAAAAGATTTAACACTTGTACCATTATGTCCGTTTGTAGCAAACTATATAAAGCGTAACCCGGAATGGAAAAAATTAGTTTTTAAAGGAGCTAAAATTGAATAATATAGAAGGCAGAGATATAGAAAAAAATTATTCGAATGGCGAACTGACTATTGTCTGGGAACCTAAAAAATGTATTCATTCCGGTATTTGCGTTAAGACTTTGCCGCTGGTTTATCATCCAAAAGATAGACCCTGGATAAAAATAGAAAGTGCAACAACAGAAGAATTAAAATCTCAAGTAGCCAAATGCCCTTCAGGCGCTTTGAGTTATTTTATGAATGATGAGGGAAATAAAAAAGATCTAATGTATTAAAATATATAAACTTTAATATTTGCCTGACGAATAAAGAATAATGACAAAAATAATTGCAGTCATTGATACAAGTGTTTTAAGAAAACATAAATCTTTAGAAACAGAAGAAATCCAACTTTTGTCTGAGTTATCAAGAATTAATGCAATTGACTTTTACATACCCGAAATGGTTGAAAAAGAAATTATATCTCAAGAATTAGTCGAGATTTCAGATTATTTCGACAAAATAATTTCATCAATTAATAATTTAGAAAGAAGAACAATTTTAGAAGAACCTGTATACAAAGAAGATATTATTAAATATCAAGAAAACAAAAACAAGGAAATACAGTTAATCAAAAAGAAATGGAAAGATTTTATAAGAGACCATGGTATTCATATAATAGGATTTTCATCGATAAATGTTTCTAAAGTATTCGATGATTACGTAGAAGGTAAACCTCCTTATTCAAATCCTAAGAATAGAAAAGATATACCTGATTCATTCATTCTTCACTCTATTTTATCCCTTTATGAAAAAGAAATACATTTTATTTGCTGTGATAAAAACTTATCGATTGCTGCAGAAAATCAAAAAGCAATAAAAATTTATGATTCAATCGAAGCATTTCTTGAATTACCTGAATTAAAAAATCAAATTGAAGAATTTGAGAAATTAGAATCAGTAAATGAACAATTTGATATTATAAAAGATAAAGAAGATTTGATTAGAAACTGGACATTATCCTATATAGATAATTCTATTCCTATTGTATTATATACTCCTAAAGGAAGTAAAAGCGAAGGAGAAGATAAATTAATCGAAGTGCTCGAAATTAAATATATAGATATCCAGTTTAACAAAGCTAGATTATATGAAGATAAGCAAATTGTTATTCCAGTCCTGATAAAAATTAATTGTTTGATTGAATACATTAAACCCAAAGATGTTTTTTTAGAAGAAAGTAAAGTACCTTTGTTTGAATTTTACAGGAATGAAATTGAAATAATTGAAAAAGAAAATGTCATCCTGATAAAAGAACCTTTTACTGGTACATTGACAACAGCATTAAATATAAACGTCAAAAAACCATTTAAATTAAGTCAAGATAGGGTCAAATTTTCTGATATTAGGAAGAAATTTTTGATGTCAGATATATTTAGTAAAGTCTTTAATAATATGACAAAGAAATAATAATAGATATTAATAATAAACTTTTAGATAAACATTTTTCAAACAACTTCTTACTTTAGAGAATGATTTCCAAATTCAACATACCGTCATATCCATTAAATTAATGGATAGAAAGTTTTTTCTATTACACAGGTTATAGCCCTCAACATTCAGTTGACAGGTTAAAACAAATTATTATCTGAATAAATAGCAGTTTTTATGATCATACGAAAATTCTTATTTTTGGCTCTGATTTTTGCAGTAATATTCTGCGGATGTAATCAAAAATCCCCGGAACAAGATTCAACCTCAGGAGAAATAAAGGATACAAGCGTGGTTACAAAAGAAAAACAAGAGGGACTTACAGTTGATGAAATCCTCCGCCAATTTAAAGACGGCAACAAACGTTTCGTTGAAGGAAAAAGAATTAACAGGAATTATATTGAGCAGGTACGCATAACAGGAAACGAAGGACAATATCCGAAAGCAATTGTACTAAGCTGTATTGACAGCCGCGCACCAATAGAAATTGTTTGTGATAAGGGAATTGGTGAAATTTTTAGTACCCGCACAGCCGGCAACTATGCAGATGAAGGTATAATTGGCGGGATGGAGTTTGCCTGTAAGCTTTCCGGTGCAAAAGTTATTTTTATTATTGGACATACGGAATGCGGTGCTATAAAAGGATGTTGCGATAATCTGAAGCTCGGTAATCTTACTTATGTAATGAACCAGATATCGCCTGCAGTAAATAGTGTAACCGGTTTTGAAGATAACAGGACTTCAGAAAATCCTGATTTCGTTATGGCTGTTACAAAAAAAAATGTTGAAATGACCATTAATCAAATACGAAGTAAGAGCAAAATTCTGTCGGAGTTAGAAAAAGAAGGAAGTATTCTTATTGTAGGCGGAATCTACGATGTAAAAACAGGAGAAATAAAATTTTTATAGAAAATTAAGGTTAGATTATCCCCAATCTGTTTATCTCGCTATTCTTCCAATACTATCCAGATATTCTTTTTTATTAAGAAGCTCTTCTTCAGTTTCAACATGTTTAGTATCGGGTATGCAGCAATCAACAGGACATACAGCGGCACATTGCGGTTCATCATGAAATCCTTTACACTCAGTACATTTATCAGGAACGATATAAAAGAAATCTCTTGAATAAAATCCTTCAGCGCCGGATGGGGCTTTACTTCCTTCAGTGAAATTTGTTCCGGCAAGTTCCCAATCGGCTCCACCTTCATAAATTGCAGTGTTAGGGCATTCTGGTTCACACGCTCCGCAATTAATACATTCTTCCGTAATCACTATCGCCATTTAATATCTCCTGTATTCACAATTTCTTTCAAAATATTCATTTGCAATTTCTACATATGAAAGTCAAAAGTCAAAATTATAAATTAAAAAAATATTTTTTGTTCCTTACTAATTCCTTCATACTCCTTAATCCGTACTTTTTAACGCTAAGCTCTTTGCACTTTGCCCTCTGCATGTTACCAGCTTCCGCTTGAACCGCCGCCGCCGAAAGAACCACCGCCACCACTGAATCCTCCAAAGCTGCCTGAACTAAATCCGCCGCTTCTTCCACTACCAGGGCCGCCAAAATAAATAAGACCTCCACGTTTTCCTCTTCTACCTCTGAATATGAACATTAAGATTGCAAAGATTATCATAATCAATGTAGATATAAAAGGAGATTTATCCTCATCGGAAGAATCATCTTTATCTGCAGTGTATTCTCCTGCTATTGCAGAAATAATTGCATCAATACCGGCAGTTATACCTGTGTAAAATTCATTCCGTTTAAAATGAGGAACGATAACATTTCTAATAATTGAATTTGCAAGAGCATCGGGTAAAGCACCTTCAAGACCATAACCTACTTCTATTCTAAGCTTCCTGTCATTCTTAGCAATAAAAAGAAGAGCACCGTTATCATTCTTCTCTGTGCCGATTTTATTTTTCTCAGCGACTTCATAAGAAAAATCTTCAAGCGGGTATCCATCAAGAGTTGAGATCATTAACATGACAAGCTGGTTTGTTGTACTATCCTCATAAGTCTGAAGGCGATAATTTAATGTTTGAAGCTCGCTTTGGTTTAAAGTATTTGTATAATCATTTGCCCATTGTTTTAATACCGGAACTTCAGGTTGAGCAAATAAAAATGAAACCGGTACAATTAAACAAAATAAAATTTTCATCAGGATCAGAATTCAACCTTAGGTGGAGTTTCAGAACCCGGGGTTGATGTAAAATATTGTTTCACACTAAAACCAAATAATCCTGCAAAGATTGATGACGGGAACCTCTTTATAGTTGTGTTATATGTCTGTACTGTCTGGTTGAAGTTTCTTCTCTCAACTGCTATCCTGTTTTCCGTTCCTTCAAGCTGTGCCTGTAGCTGAAGAAAATTTTCATTCGCTTTTAAA
>CAYNUV010000164.1:0-6822 GCA_964400245.1 uncultured Ignavibacteriaceae bacterium | reverse complement strand
AACTGTAAATGATTATGTCCCGACCAAGTCGGGATGTTAACACTAAGACTTGAACTTTTATAAGTCCTTCTCTTTGCAAGAGAAGGATTAGGATGAGTTTGAGATTGCTCTAATAATGATTGAATATTTTAATTTTTCAAAAGAAACTTCCAATTATAAAATTATTTTGGACAACAGTGTCTGAACAAATAATTTCATTAGTTTAATAATGATTTATTTGTTATTCAAAAAGTGAATGGGTAATTTGGTTCAACAAAAAATAAAGACTTATGAGAGCAATAATACCTGTTGCTGGAATCGGTACAAGACTAAAACCTCACACACATTCTACTCCAAAATCTCTTTTGAATGTTGGAGGGAAACCTATAATTGCCCATATACTTGATAAACTTTTGGAAGAGGGAATTACCAAAGCTACTTTTGTAATCGGTTATCTTGGTGATATGATTGAAGAATACGTTACGAAAAATTATTCTTCTATTAAATCATCTTTTGTTGAACAGGAAACTATGGAAGGATTGGGTCATGCTATTTATACTGCAATCCCAACATTTGATGACGATGAGATCTTTATAATTCTTGGAGATACAATTTTTGATGTTAATCTGAAAAGCGTTTTTAAAAATAAAATATCTTCTCTTGGTGTAAAGGAAGTTGAAGACCCGAGAAGATTTGGAGTCGCTGTTATAAAGAACAGCGTTATTGAAAAGCTTGTTGAAAAACCTCAGACATTTATTTCAAATCTTGCCTTGGTAGGTCTTTATTATGTTTCAAATAAGCAAATCCTGATAGACAGCCTGAATGATCTGGTAAAGAAAGATATTCGTACAAAAGGTGAGCTTCAGCTAACAGATGCTTTACAGATTATGATTGATAAAGGAGAAAAGGTAACTACATTTCCTGTTGATGGATGGTATGATTGTGGAAAGCCGGAAACACTTCTTTCAACAAATCAATTTTTATTAAACAAAAAAAGTTTTTTTAAAGAGAGAGAAAATGTTGTTATAAATCAGCCGGTTTTTATCGCCGATGATGCAGAAATAACTAATTCTGTTATCGGTCCCTATGCAACAATAGCAAGCGGTTGCATGATAAAAGAATCTATAATTAAAAATTCAATCATTGATTCCAATGCCCAGGTTGAAAAGGTTTTGTTGGACAACTCAATTATCGGGAGTAATTCTCTGGTAAGAGGGGGATATAAAAGATTGAATTCAGGAGATTCATCTGAAGTGGATTTTTATTAAGATTATTAATTAATATTTATTGCCCGGTTTGAAACGAAAATTCTCTCAGCCTTCAAGTTTACACCAACTGCATAATGCCCTTAAATATTCTATAGTCGTAATTTCATTTGAATCAACCTGGTTATCGCTTTCTTTTTTGCATCTGCTAAAAAGAATCAATGGTAATAGTAAAAAAGAATTTCATATTAAAATTAACCTGATAAAAAGTATTTAATCTCCAAAAGAATTATTATCTTTATCACCCTAATTTAAATTTTTATTTAGGATTAAGTAAACATTTTAAGAGAGAAAACAATGTCATATTTATTCACATCGGAATCGGTTTCCGAAGGTCACCCTGATAAAGTAAGCGATGCTATATCTGATAGTGTACTTGATGCAATTTATAAACAGGATCCTTATGCGAGAGTTGCTTGTGAAACTTTTGTTACAACCGGGCTTGTTCTTGTCGGAGGGGAAATTACAACCAAAGCATATATTGAAGTTCCAGATGTAGTAAGAGAAACAATAAGAGAAATCGGGTATACGAGTGCAGATTATAAATTTGATTCAGAATCTTGTTCAGTTCTTAATGCCATTCATTCTCAATCTCCCGATATAGCAATGGGTGTTGATAAAGGAGGAGCCGGTGATCAGGGTTTGATGTTCGGATACGCTTGTGATCAAACTCCGGAATTAATGCCTATGCCTATAATGTATGCTCATAAGCTTGTTAAAAAAATTGCCGATATAAGAAAAAACCAGAATGGTTTAATGCCATATCTCCGTCCGGATACAAAATCCCAGGTTACTGTGGAATTTGATAGTAAAAATAAACCTGTTAGAGTTGATACTGTTGTTGTTTCCACTCAGCATAATCCTGATGTAAGCCAGAAAAAAATTAAAGAAGATGTAATTGAACATGTTATAAAGAAAATAATTCCTGAAAAATACATTGATAAAAAAACAAAATATTTTGTCAATCCAACAGGAAGATTTGAAATTGGTGGGCCTCATGGTGACAGCGGTTTAACCGGCAGGAAAATTATTGTTGACACATACGGTGGCTGGGCTCCTCATGGCGGAGGTGCTTTCTCAGGTAAAGATCCTTCAAAGGTTGATAGAAGCGCTACTTATGCAGCAAGACATATTGCAAAAAATATTGTTGCTGCAAAACTCGCTAAGGAATGCCTTGTGCAGGTGGCTTATGCTATCGGTGTTGCTGAACCTGTATCTGTTTATGTTAATACAAATGGAACAAGTGTTATATCGGATAAAGAAATTGCAAAGATGATACATGATGAAGTTGATTTAACTCCTAAAGGAATAATTGAAAGATTAAAATTAAGAAGGCCAATCTACAAGAAGACTGCAGCTTACGGACATTTTGGGAGGAATGAAAAAGAATTTACCTGGGAACATCTTGATCTTGTTCCTGTATTCAAAAAATATGCTTAAGATTTTTTAACAAAGAAAAGGAAATAAAAATGAGCCAGGTTGAATTGAAGAACGATGTTCAGAAATTGCCATACAAAGTTAAAGATATCTCTCTTGCTGAATGGGGGAGAAAAGAAATTAAGCTTGCAGAAGCAGAGATGCCGGGACTTATGGCAATACGTGAAGAATACAGCAAAGAAAAACCTTTAAAAGGTGCACGTATAGCCGGTTGTTTACATATGACAATTCAAACAGCAGTACTTATTGAAACTCTTAAAGAACTCGGTGCTGAAGTTCAGTGGTCATCCTGCAATATCTTTTCTACACAAGACCATGCTGCTGCCGCAATAGCTGCTGCAGGAATCCCTGTTTATGCATGGAAAGGAGAATCTCTTGAAGAATATGATTGGTGTATTGAACAAACTTTATTTTTTGGTAATGATAAAAAACCTCTGAATATGATTCTTGATGATGGCGGCGATCTTACAAATATAGTTCTTGATAAATACCCGGAGCTTGTTCAGCATCTTAAAGGAATAAGTGAAGAAACAACGACGGGTGTTCATCGTCTTTATGAAAGGATGAATAAAGGAACTTTACCTGTTCCGGCAATTAATGTTAATGACTCGGTTACCAAATCAAAATTTGATAATAAATATGGCTGTCGCGAATCTTTAGTTGATGCAATAAGAAGGGCAACAGATTTAATGCTTGCCGGTAAAGTTGCTGTTGTTTGCGGCTATGGTGATGTAGGTAAGGGATCCGCCGAAGCTCTTGCAAGCGCAGCAGTAAGAGTTATTGTAACTGAGATTGATCCTATCTGTGCTCTCCAGGCTGCTATGAACGGCTTTGAAGTTAAGAAACTTGAGAATGCAATCAATGAAGCAGATATAATTGTTACTTCAACAGGCAATTGTGATGTTGTAAATGAAAAGCATTTTCGGCTAATGAAAGATAAAACAATAGTCTGCAACATTGGTCATTTTGATAATGAAATTGATATGGCATGGCTGAATGAAAATTTTGGACATACTAAAGATGTAATTAAACCTCAGGTTGATAAGTACACAATAAATGGTAAAGATATTATTGTTTTAGCTGAAGGTCGATTGGTTAATCTTGGCTGTGCAATGGGGCATCCATCTTTTGTAATGTCAAACTCTTTCAGTAACCAGGTGCTTGCGCAGATTGAATTATGGACGAAAAAAGAAAATTATGAAAATAAAGTTTATGTTCTTCCAAAACATCTTGATGAAAAAGTTGCAATGCTTCACTTAGCCAAACTTGGTGTGGAACTTGAAACTTTATCTCCAAAACAGGCGTCGTATATTGGTGTTCCAGCAGAAGGACCTTTTAAACCTGATTATTACAGGTATTAATTTTTATTCTGAAGAAGATGGGCTTGTTTATTCAAGCCCTTTTTTCTTTTAAAAGATCTTCAAGGGCATTTCTTAAATTCTCAAACTCAAAATTGAAATTATTTTGATTTAACTGTTGTGGTATAACTTTTAAGCTTGCTAATATAGTTTCGGCAAATTCACCAAGAGCAATTTTTAAAATAATGGAAGGCACTTTGAAGAAAGAAGGTCTATTTAAAATTCTTCCCAATTCTTTTGTAAACTCATTCATTCTAACTGGATTTGGAGATACTGCATTCAAAGCGCCGAATATCTTATCATTATCTAAAGCAAATATAAATATTTTAACAAGATCTTTTATATGAATCCATGGAAACCACTGATGGCCTGTTCCAAGCGATCCACCTATAAAAAACTTAAATTGTGGAATCATTTTTTGTAATGTTCCTTCGTTTCTGCTTAAAACGATCCCGGTTCTAATGCTTACTCTTCTTACACTATATTTCTCAACTAAAGAAGCAGCATTCTCCCACCTTTTACAAACATTAGAAGTAAAATCATTTCCTGCAGGAGAATTCTCCGTTAAAATCTTATCACCTGAATCACCATAAAAACCAACTGCAGAAGAACATACAAATACTTTAGGTTTATTTTCTGCTTCACCAATAGCATTAACAAGATTCAGAGTACTTGTTTCGCGGCTTTCCATAATTTCTTTTTTATATTCTTTTGTCCATCTTTTCCCAAATAAATTTGCACCCGCAAGATGAAGTACGCCATCCTTAGAATTAAGATGATGTTTCCATTTATCAGGTCTTTTGTAATCCCATTTTACAAATTCATTTGCAAAGGGAAGTTCTTTTTGGGCTTTCTCAGGATTCCTGGAAAGAACCGTCAGCAAATCACCGCGATTAGATAATTCTTTGCAAATATTTAATCCTATAAAACCCGTAGCACCTGTTATTAAAATTTTTTTAATCATTGTTTATTGCTTAAATCATAATTAATTTAATAAAATTAAATGAAATAAAAGGATTGGGATTTAATAATCAATTAAACTAAAAAATGTGATGAAAAACATGTCCCTTAAATCCTTTTTGTATTACTTAAATACTTTCCTGTTATATTTTCATTTCAAAGGTGGTAAAAATTAATAAAACAAGCGGAGGCACTATGCAAAGTTCTAACTGGTTCAAATTTCTTCTTTCATTCCTTTTCATTCTTTCATTCACTACTTTTTCCCAGGTTCATTACTATACAAATTTAAGTATGTTGGGAAGCAAGGAAGTTCCATCAAACATTTCAACTGGCTCAGGGGTTTTTAATGGTTGGTATGATGAAAGCACTATGGAGTTGGGGTTTACTGCAAGTTTTACGGGACTTTCAGCTAATACAACTGCAGCTCATTTTCACGGTCCGGCTGTTCCGGATTCTAATGCAGGTGTACAAATTGGCTGGACAGGTTTTCCTACCGGTGTAACAAGCGGAACATTCTCCGATACTGTAACACTAACAGTTACGCAGGAAGGACAATTGCTTTCCGGCCGTTGGTACAGCAATATTCATACTACTGCTTTTCCAGGGGGAGAAATCAGGACTCAACTTTTTGAAACAAATCCAATTCACTCATTCACAAATCTACTTATGACAGGAAGTCAGGAAGTTCCGGCAAATGGTTCATCTGGTACAGGAACTTTAACTGCTATTTATAATGAGAGTACAAATGAACTAATTTTTACTGCAGATTTTAGCGGCTTATCAGCTAATACTACGGCTGCACATTTTCATGGTTCTGCACCGCCTGACTCTAATGCAGGTGTGCAAATTGGCTGGACTGGTTTTCCAACAGGAGTAACAAGCGGAACATTTTCTGATACAGTTACACTAACTGAAACACAGGAAGATCAATTGCTTACAGGCAGGTGGTATGCAAATATTCATTCAACAGCATTCCCGGGTGGTGAGATAAGATCACAATTGTACGAAAATCCAACAATAGATGGAGATTTATCAGATCCAGTGTATATCCAAATTGCTGAAAAGCAAAATACAAATTCTGGTTTCGGTGCAAATAGTGATGTAAATCGAATTTTTTATTATGCGGATATTCATTCTTCAACACTTTATGTGGGAATTGAAGGCAAGGCAAATACAGCAGCATCTGATGCAGTAGGATTCTTTTTTGGTTTTGATGAAATATCCGGTTCTGCAGCAGGTTCTTCTTTAGGAGGATCACCGGGAGGCCATTTTATGGGTGGAAATGGTGGAGCTAATCCAAACTTTAAAGCAGATTTTGAAGTTGATTATATGTTTGCAATAAATCCGGGAGCTGGTTCAACTGATATGTACCTTGATGGAGTTAAACTTGCTGGTGGAAGAATTGCACAATATCTCGGTTCAGCAAATCAATCAGGTACGGCCGCAACAAACATAAACAGTGATTTCTTTTTGGCAGGTTCTGTTTGGTTTGCATTTGATAATGATGGCGCATTAAGTCACGGGCTTGAAATAGCTATTCCGTTCAGTGAACTTGGTGTTACATCAGCAGGTGAACTTACTGCATTTGCATTTATTGTAAGTGGTACTGCCTTCTTCTCCGATGTTACTGTTCCGGGAAATGTAACGGGAGGTAATGCCGGGTTTGATGCAGATTTCAGTACTATTGCTGGCGGTCCATATAATTCTGGTAGTTTCCCTATTCCTGTTGAACTTACTTCTTTCACTGCTTCAGTAACAGGTAAATCTGTTACCATCAACTGGACAACGGCGACAGAATTAAATAATTCCGGTTTTGAAATTCA
>CAYNUV010000163.1:0-6827 GCA_964400245.1 uncultured Ignavibacteriaceae bacterium | reverse complement strand
TATTAATTTTTTCAAGAATTTTATCCTGAAGCGGATAAAGCTTCTTTTCGTAGAAATCTTTTTGCAAACTCTACACCATGGATAATATTTTTATTGTATCGTTCCTGCCAGGCGGAATCATATTTTAGTTCCTCTATAGCTTCAAGCAACTTATCTTTATCAAACAGTGAAACAAACTGGTACCAGTTTAAATAATTAAAACACCTGTTTATTAAATATTTTCTATCTATGTGTAAATATGTTTCCTGCTTATTTTCAATGATGTTTAACAAGGAGTCTGCTGATACTTTATAATCCCAAATAACCTGTTTGAGTAATTCCTTTTTTCTTTCGTTTGATATTTCTTTCATCTTCTTTATGCAATTGTTAGCTGAAATCTAAAAACAAATTAATTGTTCTTTTATATTAATGAAATTGGTTTAACACATACAAAGCCCACAGCCGGGACCAATGTGTTTTACCGGCATTAAAGCTGTCAATCATTTTTTCAACAAACTTCCTGTTGTACTTATTACCATCGAGAATATTTTCCATCACAATTTTGCCGAGCTTTCCGGTTCTGAGCCATTCATCAACAGGGAATGTAAATCCCATTTTCTTCCTGTTTATAATTTCTGCCGGTATATCTTCAACTGCATCGGTGAGCATTCTTTTCGGATGATTTTTATCGTAGCCTTTATCAATATACTTAAGTACAACTTTAAAAAGCCGGCTGTCAACAAACGGAACACGAAGCTCAAGCGAGTGGCACATGCTGAATATATCGGAATCCCGAAGAAGCTGGTTTGCCAGATAGTTTGTGGATTCGAGGTAGCTTACATATTCCAATGCAGAATGCCGGGTAATAAAAGTGGAATGATAAATTAAAGACTCTTCATTCATAAGGATAGGAGCGGGATGATTATTCACACCGAGAGATTTTAATTCATTATCTGTAAACAAACCGCGGAAGAGCTTATAAGATGCTTTATATTCACCGGAGTTCTTAAGATATTCAACTGCTTTGGAAGGAACTATGCGTTTTATAAAAGGAGCGGCTATCTTCAAAGCAATACCATTGAAAGGGATTTTCTGAATAAGCTCAAGTCGAGGAATGTATCGGAAGGTAGAATAACCGCCGAAAAGCTCATCGCCGCCAAGCCCGGACATAACAACCTTTAATCCCAGGCTCGCTGCTGCTTTGGAAACGAAGTATGTATTTAATCCATCAAGCGTCGGCTGGTCAATTGCAGAAAAGAATTTATCAATATCATTTATAACTTCATCTTCTGTTAGAGGATATTCGGTATGATCAACTCCATATTTTCCTGCTACTATTTTTGCAAATGATGATTCATCGAGTCTGCTGCCGGGAAAAGTAACAGAGATTGTTCTAATCTTCTGCTGTCCTGCTTTCTTCATTAAAGATACAATTGAAGTGGAATCAATCCCGCCAGATAAGAATGCACCAACTTCAACATCGCTTACACAGTGAGCTTTAACGGAATCTGCAAGAGAAGCTTTTATTTCTTCTTTTGCCTCCGCATCATAATTAAAAGTCTGCCCTGAAGAATCCAATATATAGTCAAAGCTCCACCATTTTCTTAATGAATGTTTTCCGCCGGGAGTAATCTTAATATACTCACCCGGTAATAATGCTTTTACTCCATCATAAATTGTAAGGGGCGCAGGAACGGAACCTGTCGTAAGGTATGCATTAACTCCTCTCTGTGAGATGGTAAGATTATTTTTATATTGTTTAATTGCTTTCAGCTCTGAAGAAAAGATAAACTCATCATTATTAAGCAAATAGTAAAACGGCTTAATGCCGAACCTGTCGCGCGCTGCAAAAAGGGATTTTTCTTCTTCATCCCAAACAGCAAAGGCAAACATACCGCGCAACTTGCCGAGGCAATTTTCTTTTTCTTTTGCATAAAGTCTCAGTAGGACTTCAGTATCGGAGTTAGAGGGCGGTATTACGTTTTGAGAAATAAGTGTTAAATGTTTTGTGTTAAGTGATGCCTGAATGTCTTTGTAATTGTATATCTCGCCGTTATAAAGAATAGTAAACCTTCCGTCATTTGTCGTCATCGGCTGATGCCCGAGTTTTGAAAGCCCGATGATGCTTAACCTGTAATGACAGAAGAAAGCATTGCCTGAAGCGGAAATAAAAGTTCCGTAATCATCGGGCCCGCGGTGAGCTAAAACTTTTACTGCCGATTCTGCTTTTTGCCGGTCAACAGGTTTGCCGTTAAAATGTATTACTCCGAAAATGCCGCACATTGGTCTTTAGTAATTAGTTATTTGTTATTTGTTCATTATTAATTTGTTATTCATAGTCATTCAATTGTCATTGGTTGCAAACTGTTTTAATCATACATCCAATATAGAAAAAGAATAAAGGCAGTTGTATGCTTCCTACTCCAACTATCCACGCTTCAAACTGTGAATGAATAAGTAAAGCCGCAAGAACAGCAATTATTATGGAAGAAATTATTATGGAAGATGGTTGATGTAAGATGGATGGTGGCTGTTCTGCTTTATCTTTACTGTGCATTTTCAGCAAATAACCCAAATGTAAAATAAAAAGTATTAAGCCAATAATTCCTACTTCTTCAATCAAAGCAAGAAATGAATTTCCTTTTTCACGTACATATCTTTCGCCTTCATAATGGCTTCCTGTACCCGACACAATTATATCCTGATTGCTGATACCATATCCAAGTCCTGCAATACCGTCGCTTAAAGCAGCCCTGTAAGATGGTTCCCAAAGCCATTCCCTCGATGAAAAAAAAGTTGGGAAATCTTTATTGATTAATTGATTTGCTTTTTTACTGAAGGTCGGAGAAAAGTAAATCATAAAGAAAATTAAAAGTGCAACAGAAATTGAGTAAGCAAGTGTATTCCATTTTTTTGTCAGTATTAAAAAAATAACCGCACCGCAAATTAGTGAAAACATTGAAGCACGGGAATATGTAAGAAGAAGAATTATTAAGTTGAAGAACAGAAGAAGAATTAACCCACCCCTTTTATTCCCCTCCAGGGAGGGGATTTTAATAATGGCGGCCGGTAGAGTAAAAAGTATTGCGCTCGCTAGAGTGTTCTGATGTCCTGCAAAACCTATAAAGCCTTTACCATTCCCGCCGGTCCAGCTATCGGCAGGAATGTTTGTTATCAATGAAAAGAGGCTTAACATCACAACTATAATATTTGCGGGAAGAAGAAATGAAAGCAAACCTGAATCTGTCTTAATCCACAAATAGCCGCAAAGTATTGAGCCTGCAGAAATAAAAATAAAATATGCAGAACGCGAAAGAGTAATTGAAGGATAATCCGACCATAGGGAAGTTAAAACACACCATAAACTAAAAAAAAACAAAAGGAGCAGAATGTCTCTTAATAATTTATCCCGTAAAGTGTATTCATATCCTGCAATAAGGATAAGAAGAAAAAGTAGTGGAAGCAGGTAATAAAAAAAGCTGAACCGGGGAAAAGCTCTGCTCATTACAGCAATTGCTGAAAGAGAAATAATTATTTTAAGAACGGAAGGTTCTTTTATTTTATTTAGCAATTATCTTTGAGGAATAGGGATGAGATTGGAAACTGATTTTAATGTCATAGTTCGACTCCGCTCACTATGACTGTTCAACTTGCTCATTATGTTCATTCGACTTCGCTCCATGAGCGATAAATATCAGGTAATTTTTTTCACGAGTATTTCAGCTATTCTTTCGGCTGTTTTACCATCCCAGAGATCCGGAATTTTTCCCTTCTTTTTATTCCCGTTAAGAATATTGAGGGCTACATTTTCCACTTCTTTAAGATCCGTACCGACGAGATGATTTGTACCAACACTAACAGTTACAGGCCTTTCGGTATTGTCTCTGACTGTTATACATTGAACACCAAGGTATGTGCTTTCTTCCTGGATGCCGCCGCTATCGGTTATTATTAACTCAGCATTTTTTGTTAATGAAAGGAAGTCAATGTAGCCAATCGGGTCTGTCAATAATATTCTATCATTTTCTGCTTTGAAACCGAAACTGAGGAAATTCTTTTTTGTCCTTGGATGAACAGGGAATAGTATTTTCCTCTTTTCGGAAATTATATTGAATAGGTGAAGAAGTTCTTTTGCAAAATCTTCCGAGTCAACATTTGATGGGCGGTGAAGAGTAACAAGGACAAATTTCCCGGGCTCAAGATCAAAATCTTTCATAACATTTGATGAAGCTGATTTAACAAGATGATGAATAAGACTATCAATCATAACATTACCGACGAAAAAGACCTTATTTTCAGCAGCTCCTTCTTTTTTCAAATTGATCAGCCCGCTCTCCTCGGAAACGAAGAGATAGTCTGAAATTGCATCGGTTAAAAGTCTGTTTATTTCTTCCGGCATTGTACGGTCAAAGCTTCTCAGCCCGGCTTCAACATGTGCGGTTTTAATATTCAGCTTAGTAGCAACAAGGCTGCAGGCAATAGTTGAGTTAACATCACCCACAACAATTATTAATTTCGGTTTTTCAGCAAGAAGAATTTTTTCAAATTCAATCATAACTTTTGCAGTTTGCTCTGCGTGAGAACCGGAGCCAACACCTAAATAAAAATCCGGATGAGGCATTTCCAGATCTTCAAAAAATACTTTAGACATCTTTTCATCGTAATGCTGGCCGGTATGGCAGATTAAATGATTTAGCTTGTCTTTATATTTAAGGAATGCGCGATGAACCGGTGCGACTTTCATAAAGTTTGGTCTTGCACCAACCACAGAGATGATTTTTTTCAAATTATAATAACCACAATTTATTTTTCAGAAATTCAGTATTAAATGTGAGTAAAAATAGTTACAACAGGTTTGTAAAACTACTTTTTAATGAAGCCGTTATTAGCGGTGTTTCAAGAAGTATCATTCCCAGAAAAGACTGTCTGCCGACAAGGCAGGCGGGAATCTATTTACTTTAAAAAAAATCTGGATTCCCGTTTTCACGGGAATGACAACATGACTAACCATTGGAAATATTACAGCTTCGCCCGGTAAGTCACATTTATATAGTAAAAGCGGACTTAATTTCAGGAAGGTTTTGTTCCGTGTTTAATTTTTACAATTTAAATTAAATTCTTAAATGAATCCTCTTACTGTTTTACAAAAAAGGGATTCATGCTCATTTGAAAGTTAAAGATATTTGGTAATTAAATAAAATCTGAAGCAAACCTGTTGAAGGATTAAAAGCTAAAGCAGTGTTCCGCTCAATATTAAAATTGCAACGCTGAAGTAGATAATCAGTCCTGTAACATCAACCATTGTAGCAACAAGAGGTGCGGATGAAGTTGCCGGATCAGCACCAAGCCTTTTTAAAATGAATGGAAGCATAGAGCCGGAAAGAGTTCCCCATAAAACAATTCCTACTAAAGAGAAACCAACAGTTAACCCTACAAGAACCCAATGATCACCAATTGAGCCGGTAAAATTAGCAATTAGCGTAACCTGGATAAATCCAATCACACCAAGAATACATCCGAGGGAAAAGCCGGACATAACTTCTCTACGCATAATCAACCACCAGTCTTTAAGAGTTATTTCTCCTAATGCCATTGCACGGATTACAAGAGTTGCAGCCTGCGAACCTGAATTACCTCCGCTTGAAATAATAAGCGGAATAAAAATGGAAAGAACAACGGCTTTACTTAACTCGTGCTCAAAATAGCCCATAGCAATCGCAGTCATAATTTCTCCGATGAACAGGATCGTAAGCCATACTGCTCTTTTCTTTACCATACTTAAAATAGGAATAGTTGAATATGGTTCATCGAGAGCTTCTACTGCTGCTAACTTATGAATATCTTCGGTAGCTTCTTCTTCGGCAATATCAAAGACATCATCTACTGTTACTATTCCGATTAACAGGCCCAGTACATCAACTACAGGTAAAGCAACACGGTCATACTTCTTAAAGATTTCAACTGCACTTTCCTGGTCGTCTGTTACATGTAATGCAACAAAATTTTCATCCATAATATCAATAACTTTGCTTAAAGGTGATGCAAGAATAATATCCCTGATTTTCAGGTCATCAATAAGCTTTCCTTTCTCATCCACAACATAAATAATATTAAGAGTTTCACTGTCTTTTCCATATTTTCTTATATAATCCAAAACTTCCGCGAGTGTCCATTCCGGTTTTACGGCAATATAGTCCGGCGTCATCAAACGGCCGATACTTTCTTCCGGGTAACCTAAAAGCTTAACAGCAATTTTTCTTTCTTCTGTCGAAAGAAGAGTAATCATTTGCCTTGCAACAGAACCGGGAAGGTCTTCAAGCAACGCCGTTCTGTCATCGGGAGACATTTCATTAAGAATTGCAGCAACTTCTTCTTTACCAAGCCCCTTTAAAAGGCTTTCCTGCATATCAAAATCAATGTACTCAAACACATCTGCTGCAAGATCTCTTGGAAGTATTCGAAATATTAATGCTTGTTCATGTTCAGGTAGGTCGGAAATAAGTTCTGCAATGTCGGCAGGTGTCCAATCACTTAAAATTTCTTTCAAGGTGCTTAGGTCACGGGCATCAAGGAGTGCCCTTATTTCCGGCTGAAGCAACTGGCTTAGCATCCTTAACTCCTTTGGCTGGAATGAAAAGAATATTTTTTAATTTTACATCTTCAGTTATAAAGATATATGAAATGTTTTCAAAAAATAAATTTTAATACTTGAAAAAACAATTTTATATTTTATATCTGTACAAAATAAAAGGAACTCACTCTAATCTCTCTCTTAAAAAGAGAGAGACTTATTAGTAGTTAAACTGTAGAAGATTATGTCCCGACCAAGTCGGGATGTTAATATTAAG
>CAYNUV010000162.1:0-6843 GCA_964400245.1 uncultured Ignavibacteriaceae bacterium | reverse complement strand
CGGCATAGGGAAGGATACCGTGCGTTAAACTGGGTTTTGCTTGATTATGTTGATGTTGTTGTACATATCTTTAAAAAAGATATGCGTACATTTTATAATATTGAAAAGCTCTGGGGCGATGCACCGACAATTGAAGTTGTGGATCCAATACTTGCCAAGATTGAAGCAGCAAAAAAGAAAAAGACAGTTAGAAAAACCAGAGCAGTAAAAAAATAATATTGAGATGATCAGGAACGTCATTCCGAACTTTTTCGGAATCTGATTTAGATAAAGCTGTCTCAAAAGTTTGATCCTCTTGTCATTCCCGTGAAAACGGGAATCTAAAAATGCTTAAACAAAATGGATTCCCACTTTCGTGGGAATGACAAGTTGCTAAAAAGTACCTTTTGAGATGACAAAACATAACTCTACAAAGAAAAATTACACAACTCAATAAAATATAATCCGAATATAAAATTTGAAAGAATATCTTAAATCTCTTTTTGAAGAAGCCTCCGGAAAACTGGATTACCTTAAAGGATTGAATCTTGTTTTTGATGTTCCAAAGAACGAAGGTCACGGCGATCTTTCTTCAAATGCTGCTATGCTGTTGACAAAGCATTTAAAGAAAAATCCAAAACTGATTGCTGAAGAAATAATTTCCAGCTTAAGGATTGATGATAAAATAATTTACAAAACTGAAATTGCCGGACCGGGTTTTATCAATTTTTTTTTTACTCCTTTGTTTGTGTCTGAGGTAATAAAAGAAATTCTTGTTTCACCGGATACTTTTGGTAAATCATTTAAACACAAAGGTAAAAGAGCTAACGTTGAGTTTGTTTCTGCAAACCCGACAGGGCCGTTGACTGTTGGGCATGGCAGAAATGCTGTTTGTGGAGATACGATCGCCAACATGCTTGAATGGATTGGTTATGAGGTTGACCGCGAATATTATTTTAATAATGCCGGAAGGCAGATGAGAGTTCTCGGTGATTCTGTAAGATTAAGATATTTCGAGATACTCGGTGAGAAAATTGATTTCCCTGAAGACTATTACCAGGGAGAATACATTAAAGAGATTGCAAAAAAGCTTTTTGATGAATTTGGTATTAAGCTTAAGAATGAAGGACCTGAAGGCGTTTTTAAAGAAACCGCCGAGAAAGAAATATTTAAAGAAATAACAACAACTCTTGCTCGACTGAATATCAAACATAAAATCTTCTATAATGAAAATACTCTTTATGAAGATGGTAAAATAGATTCTGTCCTGAAGGCATTTAAAGAAAAAGGTTTGTCTTATGAGAAAGATGGAGCTGTCTGGTTAAAGCTTACTGAACTTGGCAGTGAAGTTGACAAAGTGATTGTGAAATCAACCTTAGAGCCGACGTACAGACTGCCGGATATTGCGTATCATAAAACAAAATATGACCGCGGTTATGATTTGATGGTTGATCTGTTCGGCTCCGACCATAATGCAACTTACCCGGATGTAATGGCGGGAGGAAAAGCTTTTGGATATGATCCTGCGAAGATTAAGATTCTCATTCACCAGTTTGTTACGATTATGGAAGGCGGGGAAGTTGTTAAGATGTCCACGCGGAAAGCAAATTACATTACACTTGATGAACTGATTGATGAAGTCGGAAGCGATGTTGTGCGGTATTTTTTTAATATGAGGAATATAACTTCCCATATGAATTTTGATCTCGCAATTGCAAAAAAGCAATCTGATGAGAACCCGGTTTTCTATCTGCAGTATGCCCACGCAAGAATTTGTTCTATCCTTAAAATGACTGAGAGAGAAGAACTTAAACCTTCTGTGGAGAATTTATCTCTGCTTTCTACAAATGAAGAGCAATTGCTTTTGAAAAAACTGCGACAATTTAAAGAAGAAATAGAATACAGCACAGAACTTTTTGAAGCTCACAGGATTTGCGTTTACCTTGAAGAGCTTGGCGGTTTATTCCACAGGTTTTATACTGTGTGCAGAATAATCGGCTCAGAAAAAAATCTCGCAGAAGCAAGAATTGCACTCGTTATGGCAACAAGAGCTGTCTTAAAAAACGGGCTAACAATACTTGGGGTAAATGCGCCGGAGAGAATGTGAGTAATATAAGATTTATGTTAAAAAAAATATTTAATAAAGTAATATTTTATTATTTAGGTTCAATTATTATAGCCATTATAAATGCAGGAATTATAAGAATAATAACTATTTATAAAGGTTGGTTAATTCCATTAGTTTTTGGATATATATTAATTGTATTAGTATATGGGGGAATTTATGTATCTGCAAATTTAATTCACAAGCCTAATGAGGCATATAGCTATTCGGATCTTTTTAGTACAGAGACTGAACAAGCAAGATTGGCTTTACATAGTTCTATTATTTCCTTAATAATATTAATATTTTTCTACTTGATATTAGGACAACCAGAATGACAACTTTTTTAAATGGGTAACAACGAAATCACTCAACCGAAAGTATTTATAATAGAAAGTCTTACTTTTAAGAATGAAGAAGAGAACCTTTTTGAAGGGTATATCATTTCGCGCATCTTAAAGTTGAGTGATATAGAAAGTAAATACTACTATATAAGAACAAAAAAAGAATTTAAAGAAGTAATACATTTATTTCATAAAAGTAATTATAGATATCTACATATTTCTTGTCATGGAGGTGAAGATTCTATTTGGACAACAATTGATGAAATATCATTTTATGAGTTTGGCACCATACTAAAATCAAATCTATATCATAAAAGATTATTTCTTTCCTCATGCTCGGTTGTGAATAAAAAACTTGCTAATGAGATTATTCCTACGTCTGAATGTTATTCTATCATAGGACCAAAGAATGATATTGAATTTAGGGATGCAGCTATAATGTGGGCCTCATTTTATCATTTAATGTTTAAGCAAAATTCTAAAAAAATGGTGCGCAGTGGAATAGTTAAAAATTTACAGAAAATTGTAAATACTTTTGATCAACCACTTAATTATTTTTCTATTAGTAAGCGTTGTGGATTTAAACAAACGACAATTAATCCAAAGGATGAGCTTTATTAAATAAAATCAAACGCTTGGTTTTTTTTATATATAATTTTCAATCAGCAATTGCCACAGAAACAGCATAAACTTTATTTGCACCGGCTTTAAGTAAAACCTTTCCGCATTCTCCAATTGTACTGCCTGTTGTTATAACATCATCAACTAATAAAATATTTTTTCTTTTAAGGTTTAAATTTCGTTTAGCTTTAAAAGCCCCTTCAATATTTTCCTGTCTCTCTTTCAGGTTCATTGTTGTTTGGGATTCAGTAAATCTTTTTCTTTTAATAAAATTTTTTGCTGCAGGGATTTTTAAACCTTTGCTCAATCCTGTTGCAATGTAAAAAGACTGGTTATAACCTCTCTCAGCTTCCTTAAGATGATGAAGCGGAACGGGAATTATAAAATCAATTTTCCAACCGGTAATTTTTTGTTTATGGTTTTCAGCTAAGATACTTCCGAGAAATTTTCCGGTTGTAAATCTTTTATTATACTTAAGCGAGTGAATGATATGCTGCAGCTCTTTATCTTTTTCAAAAACAAAAAGAGAAATGAAATCTGAAATAATCCCGGATGAAGAAAATTTTCTCACAAACTCTGATTTAATTCTTTCATCATCTGCAAGTTTAATTTTCCCAATACATTCAGGACAAACAACAAATTCATCAGTCAACAATTTTTTCTCACAGGAAGGACAAAACCTCGGAAGGAAGAAATCGAAAAAAGATGTGATGAATGAATGATTCAAAGATTGAAACATTAAAAAATTTAAAGATTAAATATTAAATTTGAGTAGCCACGAGCTTTAGCTCGTGGGAAAATAAAAAAGAATATTGGCTTTAGCCACAATTTTTATAGTTCTAATCTGGGTTAAAACCTAAAAATTTCATTATTCAAAAAGTTTGTTGAATTCCTGAAGTGTTAAACCGGCTTCTCTAATTATGTTTCTCAGAGTCCCCTTAGCAATCTCTTTGTGGTTTGGAATAGTTAATCTTCTGAAGGGAGAGAATTTGTTTCTTAAAATTAAATGGCTTCCTGTTTGATGATCAATTTCATATCCAATTTGACTCAGAGCTTTACATAATTCTTTGCCCGATAAAACTCTGAGACTACTCAAACAGCAACCTCTATAATTTCCTCATAAATATTTGGAGGAATTGGTTCATTGTGTTTTTTTAAACTATCAACGTAACCTTTTATAGCATCTTGTATGTTTTCTAATGCTTCCTCTCTGGTTTTCCCTTGAGAAATACATCCCGGCAATGTAGGACATTCTGTTACAAAATAACCATCTTCATCCTGTTGGACTATAATTCTAAATTTCACTGATAACCTCTTTATTTTCTCGTAAAATATATAATTAAAGTTTTATAATTGAAAGATTAAAAAATTTAAAGATTAAAATTGAATAGCCACAAGCTTTAGCTCTTGGGAAAAATAATAAAGAATATTGGCTTTAGCCAAAATTTTATTTCTGAAATTTGGGCTAAAGCCCATTTATATATGAGATTATATACCACGACTTAAAAGTCGTGGCTACTTTATTTTCCAATCTTAATTTTGTAATATTTCAATATTTCAATCTTGTAATTATTTTCAAAGCATCCCAGCTCTTTTTCTTATAAACCACTCAATCGCCAAAAGCAAAATTATCGCAGCCATCAACCATTCAGTTGACCAGAGATTTATTTCACTCGTTTCAATCTTTTCCTTTGAAGCATTCTCATTTATTTTATTTAACAAAGGAAAGAGTGCAGCATAATTATCCTGATCAAAATATTCTCCATTCGTCCTATCAGATAAAGATTTAAGGAACTCGTAGTCCATTCGTGGATCAATCATTTCAATATCTACTTCACCAATGTTAAATGAGCCGTTATCTTTCCCGAGTGAAACATTTTCAAGTTTAGCTTCACCTGAAAAAGAATAATCTCCGGCTTTGTTAGTTTCAAAAACTCCTTCATAAAGTCCATTACCAACTGAATTCAGAATTACTTCATAAGATTGTCCGCCGCTATTTAACTTAGCTTTTACCTCAGCATCCTGGACAGGACTAAATGTTTCATCATAAACCTGCCCGATAAATTCTACTCGTTCGCCCGGCGAGTAAATTTTTTTTGATGTTGTAATCTTAACCTGCTTTTGATCTTCACTCGTGTTAAGCCATTTAACCGAGTTATTTATAAACCTGTCGAACAGATCAGTATTTTTTGTTGCCGTCTGCAGCTTCCATTTCCAGATATCTTTTGCGAGAACAACGATTGATCTTTTATTCCCAAGCTTTCTTGTTACAATAAGAGGATTGTTTGAAGGAATATTTTTTATTTTAGTATTCGCTACAGCTTCACTCTCTGGTTTAGGTGCGATTTGAATATCCGGCTGAAGAACTGGAGGAAGGTTCTCCCAAACCGCAATTGAATTTTGAGAATTGTTTTGTATTAACGGATTCCTGTTTTGTTCTCCACCAATGTTTGGCTGTACTTCTGTAAAAAAAGCAGATCTCTGATTGAATGTAACAGGCAATTCTCTCTGCAATAATTTTAGCTTTTCAATATCAATTCCAGAAGAGAGCGTTAGAAAGAATGGTTTATTCCTGTTAAAAATTTTCTCCTGTATCTTATTCAAAAATTCGTTTGAAGTTTCTTTAGAAGGAAAGCCAACCAGGAAAAGAATATCTGCACTATCAAGAAGCTTGTCCGGATTTTCCTTTTCAAGAAATTTATTTGCAGAGATTTGGGTTAAAGAATTTACTTTAAAATTTTCATCAGTCTTTAAAGAATTTTTTATGAATGAAATATCAGGAGACGGACTTCCAGCAAGAAGAAGAATATTTATTTTGTTATCAAGAACATTTACATAAAAAACTTTTTTATTGTTTGCTGGTGTAAATTCTCCTTTAAGATTTGAAGCAACCAAAGTTAATTTTTTCTCTCCACCTGATGAAGGTTTATATTCAAACTCAACATTCTGAATTCCCTCAGAGCTTAGAACCAATCTCTTTTGTTCAACAAGAATATTCTGCTCATACAACGAAACATTTATTTCTTCTCCTGCAAAATCATTGTTGCTTATAGTCGCTACAATAGTTGTGGGTGTTTCTGCATAAATGTATTCATTGAAGAGAACATTTCGGATTTCTACATCTTTTCTTTTTGATGAATCGCCAACTCCTATTGTAAAAACCGGGATGTTTAATTTCTCGGCAGCAAAAAGGGGATTAGCTCCGTCCGTAATAACTCCATCACTTATGACCGTAACAGATGAGATGTTTTTATTTTGTTTATCAATGAAAGAAAATATTTCTGAAAAATTTGTGCTTCCTTCAGAAAAATTAATATTCTTTATTTCTTCAGCATCTGGTTGAGAAACTCCATTTCCAAAACCTAATAGTTCATATTCTCCTTCTTCAAGCTTGCTCTGTGCCTGCTCAATAAATTCTTTAATTGTGTCAATCAGGCTCTTCCCGTCCTCTATTTTGATTGAACGGGAGTTATCAACAAATAAAAGATTGATTGGAGCAATTACATTTTTTTTGGCAAGAATGAGCATTGGCTCGAAAACTATTAGCAGCAATAAGAAAAGAACGATAAACCTAATTGTAATCAGAAGGATTTTTTTTCTCAGATCAATTACAGGAACCGTATATCTGTAAACAAAAATTGTGAATGCAATTGCGACAAGAAAAAATAATACAAGCAGGAAAGGATTAATGGAAAATGAAAGATCAATCTTTTCTATTCCGAACATCAGAAAATCATTTCTCCTTTAAGAACAGTATAAGCATTGCCGGAAATATACAACTCGTTGCTTTTCCCA
>CAYNUV010000161.1:0-6965 GCA_964400245.1 uncultured Ignavibacteriaceae bacterium | reverse complement strand
GAGAAAACTTAAAAGAAATTCTAATCCGTGATCTTAATAAACTTAAATCAGAAATTGAGATGTACACCGATGAATCAAAATTATGGGTTGTTGCAGGGAACATAAAAAACTCCGCAGGTAATTTATATCTTCATTTAACAGGGAATCTCAGACATTTTATTGGAGCTGTTTTAGTTGAAAGCGGGTATGGGCGAGGCAGGGATAGTGAATTCAGCAGTAAGAATATTCCAAAAGCACAATTATTAAAAGCGATAGATGAAACAATTGAAGTGCTTGGTAAAACATTATCTTCACTGACTGATGATGCACTTTTAGAAATTTATCCTTTTGAATATGCAAATAAAAAAGTGACAACAGGATATTTTCTTATCCACCTTGCTACTCATCTTAATTATCATCTCGGACAAATAAATTATCACAGGAGATTAATCGGCTAGATTACTTTTCTATTGCTTTTATCTAACTAAATGTCCTAAAAACATTCATAAGATAAGTTTAGACGTCTAATTGGTGATTTAAAGCTCACAATAAAAAACAATATCCCTTTTATCACATTCCTGTCAGATTCTTTTTAGTATGTTTGGCTCAAGCAGGTTGTAACAACAATCTATGATTTCAGTTATGAAGGATAGATTACAAGTTATTTTTGAAAAAGATTTGTGGGTAGTGAAAAAAAACGGGATTGTACAATCAATGCATACAAAAAATGAAATTGCAGTTAAAGTAGCTAAAGTATTGGCTCACAATCTTCATACAGATTTATTTATTCATAGAAGAAACGGAGAGGTATTAAGAACACGCCCTCTTTAGAATTTCAAATTTTTCCCTCTCTCTATATGTTAGTGTCCACAAAGCCGGACTGACCATCCGGCTTTCTCCTTTTATGACCTTTATTTTTGTTAAATTTATTTAACTGAAATAAAGATTCATGATCGAAATACACAACCTTCATAAAACATTTGGAAATAAAAAAGTTCTTAATGGAATTAATCTCACTATTAAAAAAGGAGAAACGATTGTAATTATCGGGAGAAGCGGATGCGGTAAAAGTGTTCTTATAAAACACATTGTTGGATTACTTGAGCCCGATGAAGGTTATGTAAAAGTTGAAGGGAAAATTGTAAGTGATATGGGTGGAAAAGAGCTTTACCAGTTAAGAAAAAAATTCGGTTTCCTTTTCCAGGGAGCTGCCTTATTTGATTCGATGACAGTTGAAGAAAATGTTGGTTTACCATTGGTTGAATCTTTAGATAAAAAATCTCCTGAAAAAATTCACAGTGTGGTTGATGAAAAACTTGCTATTGTAGCTCTCACTGGTATTAATAAACAAAAACCCGCAGAGCTTTCCGGTGGTATGAAAAAGCGTGTTGGGTTAGCACGTGCATTAGTTGCAAACCCGGATTACATTTTATATGATGAACCAACAACCGGGCTTGATCCTATTATGTCTGACTCAATTGATAATCTTATAAAAGAACTTTCTGAAAGATTAAATGTTACTTCCATTGTTGTTACTCATGATATGTACAGCGTTAAGAATGTTGCAGATAAAGTAGCAATGATTCATGATGGTACAGTTCATTTTACAGGCACTCCTGAAGAGTTGTTGAAATCAAAGGATAGTGTAATTGTTAATTTTATAAAAAGAACCGGAATATAATTTTTTCTCTCAAGTGTTTTCGGAATCACATTTACAAAAACTATTCTTAATTAAATTTCATTAAAGTATTAAGTGGATTAAATGATTAAACTGCTCTGGATTAGTGATGATAATTTCAAAGGAATTTTTTTTCGGTTTCTTCGAAGTATTTGTGATTGTACGATTCCTGAAAATATTAATGGAATTGATCTGGAGAAATTAATCACAGATGAACATAAAGATTTTTTGTACCTTGATATTAAGGAACCCGCAAACATAGATGAAATGCAAAGACTAACCTTATGTAATAATAATGGTTTGCGGGTTTCAGTTTTTACATTCATTTCTTTCAAATCAAAAATATTGAACTTCCTTTTCCCACCTGAGATTATTAAAATTATTATCCACAAGGTTCTGGTTGGCTCGCAATCAGATTCTGAGAAATATATCACTTCACATTAAAATGGTATAAAGGTATAGAAAGCAACTTATATCTTATCCCATATACCTTATATCCAAAACCCGCTTTTTATTATTATTTACATTAATTTAAGATCAGTAAAAAAATTTATTATGAAAGATTCTTTTTCAATTGTTGAAGTAATACAACTTATGCTTGCACCGGGAATAATGATTTCCGCATGCGGATTACTATTGCTTAGCATGAATAACAAATACTCTCTTGTTGTAAACAGGATCAGAATTTTAAATGAAGAAAGAAGAAGATTTGTAAATAAAGCAGCCGAAAAAGCTTTTTCTTACGAAGAGAATGTCCGCCTTGAAAGTATCTCAAGACAACTTTCCAAATTAACATTAAGAGTAAGGCTTTTAAGGAACGCTGTTTTGTTTTATACAATTGCAGTTGCCTTGTTTGTTATAACATCTTTGTTTATCGGAATGCAATACTTAGGAAAATTTCAAAGTTTAAATTTTCTTATTACAATCATCTTCCTGCTGGGAATGATTTCAGTTCTGGTGGGAGTTATTTACGCTGCTTATGAAACAATAAAGGGCTACCAGATAATTCATCTCGAGGTAAAAAGCGATGAGTAGTTATGGATTCCGAAAAAGGATTTGATTCAAAGGAACTGCTGAAGCCGGGAAATATGCTTCGGCTCTATGCATTTGGTGCATTTCCTATGGCAGACGATGACGGCAGGATAAATTGGTTCATGCCGGAGATAAGAACAATCATCCCTCTCGATAATTACAACATACCAAAAACTTTAAAAACATTTCTTAAGAAAAGTGATTTTGAATTCCGGTATGACACGGATTTTATTTCTGTTATACGAGGTTGTGCAACGAGAGATAAAACCTGGATCTCTGAAGAGTTGATAGAAGCATACAGGAGACTACAGAAGAAAGGTCATATCCACACTGTTGAAACATGGGATAATGGAAAACTTGTCGGCGGATTGTACGGAGTTACTTTCAGGGGAGCTTTTTTTGGCGAGTCAATGTTCTCCAAAGTTCCGCAGGCATCTAAAGCTGCATTGCTGAAATTAATTGAGCATCTTAATCTGAAAGACTTTATTCTGCTCGATGTTCAGTATATGACTCCACACTTAAAAATGTTTGGTGCAGTTGAAATTGATTTTGAGGAATATAATAAGCTGCTTTATTCCGCTTATACAAGAGCGTGTGATTTTTAAGAGATCAGGAGTATATGTTAACCTCGAAAGGTTTTAATCAATCCCTAATCAACATTAATTCCTTCTGCGGCTTGGAGAGAAATTCGCATCCTTCTTTTGTAACAAATACTTCTTCTTCTAAAGTTGCAGTGCCGTAACCATCAACTTTAAGACGCGGCTCAATTGTATAAACCTGGGATTCTTCAACTTTCATAAATGGAGAGTTGCCGTATCTTTCCCATCTTGGTAAAAGTCCAGCGCCGCCATCGTGTACATTTCTTCCAACCTGGTGTCCTAAGCCGTGAGGAAAATCTTCGTAACCACTCTTGAGTATAAAATTTCTTGCTATGTCATCCATCTCACATCCCTGAACTCCCGGTTTCAGGTGATCTGCAACTTTCTGTATTGCATCGCGTATTATACTGAATCCTATTTCAACTTCAACCGGCGCTTTATCTTCCTCATCCTTAAGAACATACCAGGTTCTCTGGAGATCGGAACAATAACCGTTGTACTTAATTCCAAAATCAATATTAACAAGATGGCCTTTTTCAACTAATTTTTCAGTAGGCCCGGAGTGCGGTCCTTTAGTATCAGGTCCTGTAAATACAGCAGGACAATGATTTTCATCCCAGGCTAAACCATAGCCATCAATTTTAACAAGAGCTTTTATAAAATCCGCAATCTCTATTTCAGAAACACCCGGTCTTATATAATTATCCACTTCATTATAAATCCGTAAAGTTGCTTTAACTGCATCCCGCATAATAGAAAGCTCGTATGGAGATTTTCTTCCTCTTAAAGAAGAAATAATTTCTTCAGACGAAATTAATCTGTCTTCATAATTAATCTCTTTTAAATAATTATATAAGGTAAGATACATCCCGTGTGTTAATCCATCAGCAAGAACAGAACTTTGAGAGAAGTTTATTGCAATCTTTTTCGGATTTTTCTTTTTCAGATAATCATTTAAAGGTTCTTTTATAGATTGAACGTAGCCAACAACATTTTTATAAAGATCTGACGATTTTATAGTATCAACTTCTAATGATCCAATAATTGCAGTAGTGTCTCCATCTTTATTAATAATTAAAGCAGATGGCCATGTGAAATTAACTCCTGCTATCATTTCAAGAATCGGATCTATCGTTGTAGAACTTTCTCTTACAAAAGTAATCCAGGTATCAACATCTTTTTCATTCAGTATTTTAACTGCCTGGTCAATTTTTTCTTTTATAAGCCGAACAGACATTTTGTCTCCCTGATTAAATTTATTTAAACACAATTTTAATTTATCTTTCCTCTTAAACTGAAACAAGCTTAATCTCTTTATTGGAAAGATATTCCCTTTAAACAAAACAATTTTTGTTCCCTTAGTTTAATATCAAACCTTCATAATCCGTTAAGTTTTCAAAGGATTTAATTACTAATTTTAATCAGCAGTTAATAGTTAGTGGAAGAAACTACTTAAATGAATGTTAGAATCTTCCGTAAAGTTATAAGGAGATTAAATGAATTTGCTAATTATCTTTCTTAATTCCCATTTCTTTGTCTAAAGCTATTTTCTTATTTTTAACAAATTTATTTTAATCCGAATCAATTATGATTAAGAGAGCAATAATAGCATTAAGCGGAGGGATGGACAGTTGCATTACTGCTGCAATTGCAAAGCAAAAATATGATGAGCTTTTTGGTCTTCATGCAAATTACGGGCAGAGAACTTTGAACAGAGAACTAAAAGCTTTTAATGAAGTGGCAGATTACTTTGGAATAAAAAAGAAATTAGTCGTGGATTTAAATCATCTTGTCCAGATAGGTGGTTCTTCTTTAACGGATAAAAATATTGAAGTGAGCGGGGCTGATCTTTTAAATAAAGAAGTTCCGACTTCTTATGTGCCTTTCAGGAATTCAAATATTTTATCTGCTTGTGTAAGCTGGGCTGAGGTAATTAATGCAGAAGATATTTTTATCGGAGCGGTTTATGAAGATTCATCTGGTTATCCCGATTGCAGACCAGAGTTTTATGAAGCATTTGAAAAAGTAATCAGCCTCGGCACAAAACCCGAAACAAAAATTAAAATCGTAACGCCGATTATTCATTTTACAAAAGAGCAGATTGTTAAAAAAGGAATCAAGCTGAACGCCCCTTTTCATCTTACATGGTCTTGCTATAAGGATGAAGAAATTGCCTGCGGTGTTTGCGATAGCTGCGCATTGAGATTACGCGGATTTCAAAAGGCAGGAATTGAAGATCCGATTGAGTATGAGGTAAGACCAAATTACATTTTACAGGAATGGTTAACTTAGAAAGAAAAAATGGCTGATAAAAAATTATTAGAAGTATTTAACAATGCTTACCCGGAAAGAGATTATAATATAATTCACAAAGCACCTGAATTCACATCAGTTTGCCCTAAGACAGGACAGCCGGATTTTGGAACCATCATTATTGAATATATTCCCGATAAGTTATGCATTGAATTGAAATCATTAAAACTTTACCTTAACTCTTACAGGAATGATGGAATATTTTATGAAAGTGTTACAAATATGATTCTTGATGATCTTGTTGATGCATGTAAACCGCGTTATATACTTATTACGGCAGAGTTCAATGTACGCGGCGGAATATCTTCCGTTATAGAAGCCGAATATATTAAAGATGATTTTATGAAAGAGTAAAAAAACTTATGGAAGTTTCTATTAATCCCAAAGAAGATTTTTTAAAAAGAAGGGACCACCTGTTCCAGGATGTATTTAAGAATAACAGCAATCTTAAGTTCAGCATGGAATATAGTCTTCTTGTGGAAGAATTTATAAGAACTGTTACCCCAAATAATAATTATAACTTTGCTCTCGCATCTGCCGGGAGTTTCAGCCGCAGGGAACTTTCTCCATATTCCGATATAGACCTGATGTTCATTAACGAAAATGTGGATGGCAATGAATCTCACATTTCTGAAATTCTTACAAGACTCTGGGATTATGGAATTGAAGTTTCTCATACTGTTAGAGATTATACTGATCTGGCAAAATATCTTGAAGATGATCTACATACATTCACACAATTTATCGAGACACGTTATCTCCTCGGTTCAGAAAAAATATACAACACATGGAATGATTTGCTTTTTGCATTAATAACCGATGATGTGAAAATGGATTTAATCGGGAAACTTTCAAGTGATACCATAAACAGGTATGAGAAATATGGTGACTCACCTAAAATGCTGGAACCAAACCTCAAGCTTTCCGCAGGTGGTTTAAGAGATTTCCAGACAATTGAATGGATGTACATTCTGAAGGATAAGGTTCTTCTTAATAAGCAGAATGAAGCTACACAAGCAGAAATTTTTATTAAGCAGATAGGTGAAAGTGGTTATGCTTCTTCCAAGGAATGTGATGATCTTTTTAAAAGCTACGATTTTATTATTTCCTTAAGAAATATCCTTCACATCTTTTCAAATCAAAAGAATGACCGACTTGAATTTAATGCTCAAACAAAAATTGCAGAGTTATATAATAGTCACAGCAATCCCCTTTCAGCATTAATGCAGAAATATTTTGCGGCTGCAACAATAATTAACAGGTTTTCAAAATCTATTTCGAGAAAGTTTCTTGAAGAATTTATAAGCCCTTTACCGGATTTACTTTCAATCGAGCTCGATGAATACTTTTCACTTAAAGGAAAA
>CAYNUV010000160.1:0-6966 GCA_964400245.1 uncultured Ignavibacteriaceae bacterium | reverse complement strand
TGTTCTCCCAATTCAAATGATTTTACTTCCTGTCCAAGTATATCATATATTTTTATGCTAACAGTTAAAGGTTTATTTAAGTTATATGGTATTGTTGTTGCTGAAGAAAACGGGTTTGGATAGTTTTGTCCTAATTCAAAACTCTGGGGTAAAGATGGTTCATCTTTAACATCAGTAACTACATTTAGCTGGTAATTTCCAAAAGAATCAGTAATCGCTGTGTATCTCTTGCTAATGTCACTTTGGTCAATGAAAATAACTTTAGCATATCTAACAACAGTTGAATCTGTCGAAACATTTCCTTGAACAGTGAATGTTTGAGAAAGGACTTCAGTAAATGGAAATAAAGAGAGTAGAATTAAAACTAAACAGATTTCATATTTTAATTTTTCCATACCCCTCTCCCCACAAAGTAAAAATATTTACTTGTTTCAGAAATTAAATAGATATCAGGAAACTTATTCATCTTATTTCCGATTTCTTATTTGTAAAACTATAACAAAAAAAATCAGAATCAATAGAAAGCAATATTTATTTTTGCTAATATGTCGTTATAAAGTTGTAAACAATTGCTAAATGGAAAGTCAAAATCAAACTGATACCGCAAAGCACATTTTCAAAACCAGAAGCTTAATAAAAATTCTCCTCTGGACTTTATTAGTTGCCATAATCTTAAAATCATTTTTTGTTGATGCTTACCGGATTCCGACTTCATCAATGGAGGAAACACTTCTCGCCGGTGATTTTATTTTTGTGAATAAAGCTTCTTATTCTTTATCGCTGCCAAGAACTCTTCCTTTAATCAATGTTAAACTTCCGGGTTATAATTTCTTTACCTATTCAAAACCATCCCGTGGAGATGTATCTGTTTTTCTTTTCTCACAAAACTGGAATGAAGATTCTAAAACAGAGAACTATGTTAAAAGAGTTGTTGGTGAACCGGGAGATACAATTGAAATAATTGATAAGATAATTTATGTGAATGGAAGAAAACTGCTTAATGACAAAATAAGTCTTGGTCTCAGAGTTAAAAATGTTACTGCTGATAAAAAAGTATTTACAGATAAGAGTTACTGGAATGGGAAAGATCTTCCATCTGTAATAGTTCCCTGGAAAGGATTAACTGTTGAGGTAAATCATAATAACATTAATAAAATCGGTACGCTGATTAACAGGGAATTTGAAAAGAATGTAGTCAGCATTGAAGGAAGCGTAATTAACATTGAAGGAAAACCTGCGAGGACTTATACTTTTCAGCAGGATCATTATTTTGTTATGGGTGATAACAGGGGCATTAGTTTGGATAGTCGTTATTGGGGAACCATTCCTGAGAATTTAATTATTGGTAAAGCTCTTATGATTTATTGGTCAACCGATCCGGCATTATCATTTTTTAATTCTATAAGATTTGAGAGAATATTTAAGGCAATTGAGTGAGAAGTGTAATATAAGAGTGCTTCATTATTACCTCTTTTACTATATATTTGAATAATTAAAAACCAAAAACACAAACATTTATGAAACAATTTTTATTTGCAGCCATTATACTCATAACATCATTTTCTTTTGGACAGAATAAGTATATGATTTACTTTAAAGACAAAGGTATAAAGCATGGAGAAACTTTATCAAAAACTTCTGCCTTATACCAAGAAGCATTAAATAGTCTTACGCAACGTGCAGTTGAAAGAAGAAAAAAGAATATGGGAGATGAGATAATCAAATATGAAGATCTGCCGATCAGAGAAGATTATATAAATGAATTGAATTCATTGGGAATTGAGGTTGTTCATAAATTAACATGGTTTAATGCTGTTTCAGCTTATATGAATGATGAGCAGTTAATTGATATAAAAGCTTTCCCTTTTGTTGCAAAGATTGAGGTTGTTAAAAAGTTGAAATATAAGAATGATGAAATCCCGCAAAATAATTTAGAGAAAGGATCATCATTAAATCCTAATCTTGAATATGGCGATTCATTCGGTCAGCTTGAGCTTTGCGATATTCCGATTGTTCATTCAAAAGGAATAACAGGTGAAGGAATAATTATCGGTTTGCTGGATACCGGCTTCGATTGGAATGACCATGAAGCATTAATCAACACTGATGTTATTGATGAGTGGGATTTTATTTTTAATGATAGTATAACTGCAAATCAAAACGGCGATGATCCGGGTCAGCACAACCATGGAACTAGTGTTATGTCTATTGTTGGTGGTTTTAAAGACGGCACTTTAATCGGCGCTTCTTTCAGTTCTTCATTTCTTCTTGCAAAAACAGAATATGTTCCAACAGAAACACATGTTGAAGAAGATAATTATGCCGCTGCACTTATCTGGATGGAAAATCAGGGTGTGGATGTAACAAGCAGTTCTCTTGGCTACAGTGAATTTGATGCCGGACAATCTTCATATACCTACGAAGATATGGATGGACAAACAACAATTGTAACACTAGCTTGCGAATTAGCTTTTAGCTTGGGAGTAGTTACTATAACCTCAGCAGGTAATGAAGGAGCTAGCCCGTGGTTTTATATTACAGCTCCTGCAGATGGATTTAACACAATTGCAGTTGGTGCAGTAACAAGTTCAAATATAGTTGCAAGTTTTAGCTCTCATGGGCCAACATTTGATGGAAGAATAAAACCCGATATTGTCACTCAAGGTGTCGGTGTTTTTGCTGCGAGTGCTTCTGGATTTACAAATTATAGTGGAGGTTTTGGCGGAACATCAGCAGCTGCACCAATTGCTTGTGGGGTAGCCGGATTACTTTTATCGGCTCATCCACATCTTACTAATATACAGGTGAGAAAAATTTTATTAGAAACTGCAGGTAATTCTACTGCGCCTGATAATAATAGAGGCTATGGTTTGCTATCTGCACAGAATGCAATTAATTATCCCAACCTTGAATCTGTCGGTGCTTCTTATAAGATGCACAAAATATTTATAAATAATATTTCGATTGATCCTTCAACTGTTATACTTCACTATTCAATTGATGGTGGAGATTTTATGGAAACAAATATGACATTTGATGGAAGCTTAAGGTATAACTATTTATTTCCTGATTTATCCAATAACCCGTTTCTGGAATTTTATTTTACTTATAGTGATAGCTCCCTTGGAAGTTACCGTGAGCCTGCAGTTTCTAATTACGGACAGCTTGTTGTTGACACAGAAGTAGTGGATGTTATACCTTCAGATTTTAGTTTGAGTCAAAATTATCCAAACCCGTTTAACAGCCAGACAAGAATCAATTTCAATTCATCAGTTAATGAAGTAACTCATCTGGAAATTTATAATATCCTTGGACAAAAAGTAAAAGTTCTTTTTAATGATATTCCCAGTTCCAGGTTAAACTCAGTTTACTGGGATGGAAGAAATCAATCCGGCTCAGTTGTTTCGAGTGGTGTTTATTATTATGTATTAAGAATTGGGGAAAAGACATTTTCAAAGAAAATGGTGCTTCTCAAATAATTATTTTATGCCTGCATTAAGTCCCTTAATATGAGAGACTTAATGCAGTAAATAAATCCTTACTTCTTCTTTTTATGGTATGTTACATTAAGTTTCATTTCCTGTTCTTTTCCATCTGGACCTTTAAATTTCTGAGTAACATTATGTACCATAACATCACCATTAACCTCAATAATTCTGATTTCGGAATACACCGGGCTTTTTGTTGTTATCGTCATTTTATTTCCTTCAGCTTTACCTGTATAAAGTGCCATCATTTCCGGGCCATAGTCATCAAACCACCAGCCTTTTACATCGCCGCTTTTATCAGCAGTAAAATAACCCTTACCATTATAGTTAAAACCTTCACCCATTATTTCAACATCTACAACAAAATATTGATGGTTATATTTCCAGTCATGTTCAACTTTCTCAACAACCTTTAATCCCATTATATCATAAGGTTCAGATTCCCATTTTCCATCTATCTTATCAAATACAGGAATATTTACAGCAGGCGGCAGTTGCATTTCCTGAGATTTCAAAACTGGTGAAACAAAAAGAATTAACAGCAGCACAATTGTAATCTTACGGAAGTTTTTTAAGTAGTTCATTGTATTAACTCCTTAATTAATTTGTTAATAAATTGGCGAACAGATTGATGTGAGTGAAAAATAGTTAATGGTTGTATCGAATTCAATTATTTTCTTAAATTAGTTTCAGTTATAATTCTACGGAGTGTTTATGCCCAGTATCCTTTTTCCTTCACAAAATAAATATTTAAAACAATTTAAAAAGGAAGATGATCCTTTAATCATTGAAATGGAACAATATGCAAAAGAACATAATGTTCCCATTCTCTCATGGCAGGCTGCTGCTTTTCTTGAGCAGGTTGTAGTATTATTAAATCCTAAAAGAGTTCTGGAAATCGGAACTGCAATTGCATATTCAACAATAAGGATCGCAAAAAATTTAAAAAAGAAATCAGTTGTACATACTTTGGAAATGAGTGAGGATAATGCTGCAATTGCAAAAGAGAATATTGAAAAATCAGGACTTGGAAATAAAATTGAATTGAAGATTGGTAATGCGCTCACAATAATGCCGCAGCTTCAAAAAAAATATGATCTGATCTTTCTTGATGCAGATAAAGAAGATTATAAGAGATTATTTGATTACTCGATGATTCTCTTAAAAAAAGATGGAGTAATTTTTATTGATAATCTTCTTTGGCAGGGATTTGTAGCCACAAAAAAAGTTCCGAAGGAATATAAAAACTCTACAAAACATATAAGAGAATTCAATAAGATATTTATGAACCAGCAGTCGCTAATTTCAACAATACTTCCCGTTGGAGATGGAATAGGTTTGGGAATAAAAAAATAAATATGGATGCAGGTAAAATTGTTGATGGAATAAATGTCTTTTCTAATTTCAGGTTGAAAAGACAGGATGATCTGAAAATTCTTTTTGAAGCTGATAACCAAACTGAAAAATCTTTACTGGGAAATCTTTCTTTTACCGCAAAGTATATTTTAGGATTACAAAGAGTGCTTAAGAAGGGAAGTGTGAACCCTGAAATAACCAATGTTGAACAGGTTAAAAAAGATTATTCAGATAATATTCAAAAATCAATTGACCAGTTAAAAGAACTAATCAATTTAAGTTCTGAAAAAATACAGGATCATTTTCAGAAAACTTATTTTGAATTATCACATCAAGGTCTTAAGAATCTTAACGAGCTTCTTGAAGACCTTGAATGGACTAAGATGTATTTAAACCAGCTAAAACGCCAATCATCCTGATGAATTATTTATTATTCATTGATCAGGTTTTTGCAATCCACTTTTCTAATCCCGATAAAAGATGAGTCATAGCAGTGATTAATGGTTTATGCTGCTGTTCTTCAATCTCATCAAGAATTTCTCTGTGAATTCCGATGTAAGCTTTATTTAAACGACTGACAATTTCTACCCCTTGATCTGAAAGGGTAACTCTCATATTCCTTCTATCTTCAGTATCTATTTCCCTTGCCATATAGTTTTTCTGTACTAAACCATCAATTATTCTGGTTAATCTGCTGGGGCTTAAATTCATTTTTTCAGCAATATGTTTGTTGTTTGAACTCTCCTGAGTACCAAATAATCTTAAACATCTGAATTCTGCCTGTGTAAGACCATATTGCTCAGCAAGCCTGGCTTCTTTTTCCTGACAGTTTGCGAGTAATCTGAATGTAAGATCTGCAAGTTGATTTGCTTCTGAAAGAGTGTTTTTACTAGACATGTTTTTTTCTCCCACTGATTAATTGCTACATACAAAACTCAACAATATTTGTGTTTAAGTCAAGATAATTCATTGCTAATAATCACTGTTGTCAAAAATAATTTTATAATTGGAAGTTTCTTTTGAAAAATTAAAATATTCAAACATTATTAAAGCAATCTCTAACTCATCCTAATCCTTCTCTTACAAAGAGAAGGACTTATAAAAGTTCAAATCTTAATGTTAACATTCGGGCAGAACATAATCATCAACAGATTAACTACCAATTAGTCTCTCTCTTTTTAAGAGAGAGACTAGAGTGAGTTCCTTTTGTTTTGGACAGAATTGCTAATAATAAATATTTCCCATTTGGGTAATTTCAACATTTCCATTTGTCAAATCATTCAGTTTAATAATGATTTGAGTTATAACTTCCGGTTTTACCAAACATTCAAAATTTGCGGAGTCAGAATAATTAACATTTAGAATTTTATTCTCGGAATTGTTAAAAAGATGATATACTTTTTGAGTAAGCTGAAAATCTATTTTTATAAGAATTTTTTGATATAAATTTTTAGTAATTATTTCAGCTTTATTCAAAGTCTGAAATGCCGAATCAAAATATGCTCTTCCTAATCCTCCGACTCCAAGCGTGGTTCCGCCAAAATACCTTACAATTAAAACAAGAATATTTATCAAATTAAAATGTTCAATTGCATTTAGAATTCTTATTCCTGCTGTGCCGGAAGGTTCACCTGCATCAGAATATTTGTGTGAGTCCAATAGGCGATAAGCATAACAATGATGAGAAGCATCATAATATTCTTTTCTCATTTTCTCAAGAATATTAACTACTTCATCTTCATTTTCAACAGGAAATGCAAATCCAATAAACCTTGAAGATTTAATTTTTAATTCTGATTTATAAGAATTTGTAATGATTTTTATTTCAAGCGGTTCTTTCATATTAGAGATGGATAGTGCAACTCAAATTTATTTGACAATCAGAACATGTATAGCTAACATACTGTTTTAAATTTAATGCTAAATGGAGCAAATTGGAAAAAGAAACGATAATTGTAAGAGGCGCAAGAGAACATAATTTAAAGAATATTGATGTTGAAATTCCAAGAGAATCATTTACTGTAATTACCGGTTTATCAGGCTCAGGGAAATCTTCTCTCGCATTCGATACTATTTATGCCGAAGGACAAAGAAGATATATAGAATCTCTATCCGCTTACGC
>CAYNUV010000159.1:0-7009 GCA_964400245.1 uncultured Ignavibacteriaceae bacterium | reverse complement strand
AAAGGTTTAATATCCAATAAAGGAATTAAGAAGAAAGCTTTTTACATCTTAAAAAAGTTTTATGAAGAAATTGAATGAAAATTATTTGCTTCACTGGAAATAACCATTAAAAATATTGATACTTGCATTATTAAACACAATAATAGAAGGGAATCAAATATGGACAGGTATTTAATCGAAACCACACATAACAAAAGAAGACTGCCTCCACACTTTAGATCTCCATCTTAGCTCATGGTTTTATAACTCATTATGACTGGGGCTGCGATGAAGGTATTCATACTGGATGGGCTATTATTGAGGCAGATAGCAGTTCTGAAGCACTTCTCTCTGTACCAACATTAATAAGAAATAAAGCCCGTGCTATTAAGCTGAAAAAATTCTCTCCTGAAATAATTCAAGCAATTCATGAACAGATGTGAGATTAGATTTTATTAGCAAGGCTAATTGTCAATAACTTCTTCAAAGCCATAATTGTAAGATCATCTGTTCTGGAATTACCAGCTAAAAATAAATTTAAATCTTCAAGCACTCCATCAATTAATTCTTTGGGAGATGAATTTCTTAATGATGAAACAATCTTAATCAATCTTTCTTCACCATACTCAAAACCATCCGAATGAGATTCAGTTAGTCCATCTGAGTACAGGAAAATAATATCATCATTATCAACAATTAAAGATTTTGAATCATAAATTGAATTACAGAACAATCCAATTGGTACACCTGTTGAATCAATTTTAATAACTTCATTCTTTTTAATTATTAATGGCGGATTATGTCCTGCACTGCATATTATAATCTCACCATCTGAGTTTGTTTTACCACAAACAAGAGTTGCATAGTGAGATAGTATTGCGCTTTCACAAAATAACCGGTTTGCTTTTTCAACTAATGAACTTACCGTGAGATCTAAAGAAATAAGACTATGAAACATAGCACGCATATGTGACATCAAGAGAGATGCTGCTACTCCTTTACCGGAAACATCACCAAGCAAGAATAATACTGATGGGACTCCATCTTCGTATTCAATTATATCACAGTAATCTCCACTCACAGGTCCGGCAGGCAAATATGAATATGAAATTTCCCAGCCTGCAGCGGTTATATCATTTTTAGGTAAAAGCCCGCGTTGTATTTTTGAAGCAAGATTAAGATCCTGTTCAAGCATTCTTTGTTGCGATTCGCTCAGATCATCAAGACATACAGTAATTAACGGGTCAACTTTTAAACGTTCGGGTTCAATTTGGCCATTGCAGACAACACAAATACCGTAAGTTTCGTGGTCCATTCTTTCAAGTGCTGCATCAACTTATTGAAGCAGATCCACAAGATTTTCAGCTTCGTCAAATCGTTTTACAGAAGTCAGAAGCCGGTCTTTTCTGTCTAATAATTGGTCCCTTATTTCACTTACATTTAATTCTATCATAGTTATACCCGGTAAGTTTTTGGTTTTAAGGATGGCATAAACTAATCAATCAATAATTTATTAACAAGATTTTTTTTATGAATGGTAGCTTAAAGAGATTACAGGATAATTAAGAATATAGGATTTTATTTCTATAACCTATCTTTTATCCTAAATAATCTTAATAAAAATCTTTATTTTAATAAGTAAGAATATTACCATCTCAAATGCCCGAAAAACAATTTTACAATCAGGTTATTTCATTTGCAAAAACTCATTATGAAAATTTCCCTGTAATCTCATTTCTTATTGCAAAAGAACTTCAAAAACATATTGCAGTAATTTACTGGTTTGCAAGAACTGCAGATGATTTTGCAGATGAGGGAAATCTTTCCAACGAAAAAAGATTAAAACTGCTTGATGAATTTGAAAACAATTTTACTAATGCTTTAAATGGAAATCCTAAAAGTGATTTTGAATCTGCTTTAGTAAACACTGTCAGAGAAAAAAATCTTACTCCCTCTCTTTTTTATGATCTGCTTAAAGCATTTAAACAGGATGTTGTAAAAAAGCGATATGAAAATTTTGATGAAGTTCTTGATTATTGCAAACACTCTGCAAACCCTGTTGGGCGATTGATACTTGAGCTTTTTAGTAATCGAAATGAAGAGTGTTTCCTTCTTTCGGATAAGATTTGTACGGCACTTCAGCTAACGAATTTTTACCAGGATTTACAATTTGATTTCCAAAAAGGGCGAATTTACCTTCCTGAAGATGAGATGCAAAAATTCAGTGTGAGAGAAAAATCATTTGAGTTAAAAGAAAATAGTCTTAATTTGCAAAATCTTTTAAGCAATCATGTTAGACGAACAGAAGATATGTTTAGGGAAGGAAGAGGATTACTTAAACACTTAAATGGCAGTCTGAAGTTTGAAATTACCTGGACGATTCTTGGTGGTGAAGCAATATTAAAAAAGATAAAAGAAATTAATTATAACACAATAAATATAAGACCCAAACTAAACAAAGCAGAATACATTACTTTAGCAATAAAAGCATTGATATGATAGACACAGCAAAAGAAATAGCAAAGACAAGCAAGAGCAGCTTTTATTATGCATTCAATCTTCTTCCGGAAGAAAAGAGAGATGCGATGAATACTGTTTATGCCTTTTGCAGAAAAACCGACGACATAATTGATGAAGGGAACGAGCCAGATGAAATTAAATTTGAAAAACTCCACAAATGGCGCGTTGAACTTGAGAGAGCTTTTAACGGGCACTCGGATTATACTCTTTTAAACAAGCTTGGCAGAACAATAAATAAATTTAACATTCCGTATGAACCTTTCTTTGAATTGCTTAAAGGAATGGAAATGGATTTGCAGAACAAAAGATATCTTACTTTTGATGACCTGAGACTTTACTGTTACAGGGTTGCTTCCACAGTTGGTTTAATGTGCATCGAGATTTTTGGTTACAAACATAAATCAGCAAAAGAGTTTGCCGTTAACCTTGGAATTGCATTACAGCTAACAAATATTTTACGCGATATTAAAAAGGATTCTCTTAAAGGAAGAATTTATCTTCCCCAGGAAGATCTTAAAAAATTTTCTTATGGTGAAGAAGATATCTTTAAGCAAAATTATGATGAAAGATTTGTTAAACTGATGAAGTATGAAGTTGAGAGAGCAGAAAAATTCTTTGATAATGCGACTGAGAATCTTAACCTCGACGATAAGAAAGCGATGTTTGCCGCAAGAGCAATGCAGCATATTTATAAAAGACTTCTCGAAAAAATAATTGAAGCTGAATACAACATTTATCAAAAAAATATTCGTGTAAGCTCTTTTGAAAAAGTCGGAATCTCACTCGGAGTTTGGGCAAAGTACCGCTTAGTTTATTGATGAAAAAAATCATAGTTATCGGCGGAGGATTCGCCGGTCTTTCCTCAGCAGCTTTCCTTGCAAATTCTGGTCATAAAGTAGAATTGATTGAAGCTTCTCCAAAACTTGGCGGAAGAGCTTATTCTTTTAAAGATGATGAAACCTGTTCTATCATAGATAACGGTCAGCATATTCTTATGGGGTGTTATAAAGAAACACTTAAATTTTTAAGACTAATTGGAGCCGAGAAAAATTTTTCCTTCCAGGAACGGCTTAAAATTAATTTCTTAAATGATAACGGAAAACTTTTCAAGCTTGAGGCGACGCAGCTTTTTTATCCTTTAAACCTTTTGTTTGGATTATTAAATTTTGAAGCGCTTAGTTTTATCAACAGAATATTACTTCTTAAATTTTTTATAAAGATTCATTTTTATTCCGATGAAGAGTTAAAAAGATTAACTGTCCATCAATGGCTTTTGTTGGAAGAGCAGAATGAAGAGATTAGAAAAGCTTTCTGGGATTTTCTTGCAATCGGTGCTTTGAATACAAGCACAACCAAAGCCTCCGCTAAAGTTTTTGCAGATATACTTAAACAAATTTTTTTTACAGGAAATGAATCAGCAACAATTATTCTTCCTGCAAAAGGATTGACTGAATCTTACTGCAATGATGCACAAAGCTTTATTGAAAAGAAAGGCGGGACAATAAATCTTTCAGAGCAAGTTCTTGATCTGGAAATTGCAGATAACAAAATAACCAAAATAATTACTTCCAAAAGAACGATAACAGATTTTGATTTTGTAATTAGTTCCGTTCCCTGGTTTGCTTTAGAAAAGTTTTACAAGGATAAAGAGATAAATTTAAACTTTGAACATTCATCAATTCTTACTTTTCATATTTGGTTGCAGGATCGTCATTCCGAACTTGTTTCGGAATCTCACTTAGTTAAGAAGATGCTGAAACAAGTTCAGCATGACAAATTGCAGGGAGATTTTTACGGATTAATCGGTTCGCCTATTCAATGGATATTTAATCATAAAGATCATATCACACTTGTTACAAGCGATGCTAATGAATTGATCGAGAAACCAAAAGAAGAGCTTTTTGAAATAGCAGCAATTGAATTAAAAAAATATGCCGAAATAGAAAGAGAAGAAATAAAATCATACAAAGTAATAAAAGAAAAACGTGCTACATTTGTTCCGAATAATGAAACCATTGATAAAAGACCAAATACAAAAACAGAAATAAAAAATCTTTTTCTTGCAGGGGATTGGATAAACACTGGACTTCCATCAACAATTGAAAGTGCTGTAAAAAGCGGGAGGATGGTTATTGAACAAATATTAAGTATTAAAGTCTAAAGGTTAAAGTAGGTGTTTCTCTGTTTTCTTCGGGAAGTTTAAAACTACTATTGCAATTATTACAAATGAATTTATTCGAATCAGGATAAACTTTTTGCATGATAGATTTTTGATGCTTGTTGTCAAAGCAATTTTGGCATAGCCAATATTCAGGTTGCTTAGAGTCTTTTGATGAATTTAAAATATAAACCCAAACACCTAAAGCAATTTGTTTGAGCGAATGTTGTGACTTTTCGAATTCCCACTTTTTAAACTGTTCTAATTCTTTCTCAAGGTTACTTTTAGATTGCAATAGTTCACTTTGTTGTGATTGCATAAGAAGCATATCACTTTGGAGAGAAATAATGGTTGTTAAAAGTTCAGATGCCTTTTCTTTAACTGCAGCATCTTTTGAGATGGAAATTAAATTTTTTACAATATCAATAGCTGTTTTTAAAGAAGTAATTGCCGTTATTATCTCATTCATTTTAACCTCTCTAGTAGAAAATGGAATGGTGTATCAAGTGCAACTTAAATTAAATCTTAAACAATTTCAATTAGTGTAATTGCACAACGTTCAAATTACTTAAGCAGCATCAGCTTTTTAGTTTGGGTAAATTCACTAGCAGTCAAGGTATAGAAATAAATTCCGCTTGATAAGGTTATTGCATCAAAATTTTTTGTGTAAATACCAGCCTCCATCTCCTCATCAACAAGATTTGCAACTTCTCTTCCCAATAAATCAAAAACTTTTAATGTTACAAAAGAATTTTGTGGTATGCTGAATTGAATTGTTGTAGATGGATTAAAAGGATTGGGATAATTTTGAAAAAGATTAAATTTATCAGGAAATAATTCTTCATCTTCAACTCCGGTTATTCCGCTTCCATATTCATAAACTTTATAACCCCAGGCAGGCAGAGTTACCTCTGCATTCTCATTAAACAAAATTGAATCATTTGTAAATGCGTCCCTGTAATTTCCTGTATATAAAGTTCCTTGCAGGGTAAATGTTTTTTCCTGGTCGGTTAAATTAAAAACTTCAAATACTTTACAATTTTCTTTTTCCCTTATGAAAACGAAAATTGCAGGATTATTTGTTGTTAAGATTCGCTGTAATAGTCCGCCATCGCTTCCATTCCAGAGTGCCTTATTCTCTCTTTTCAAATGAAACAGTGTATTGTACATTTCAGCGAAAGGATGAGGCTGCCATATAATTTCATCCTTATCAAAAAATAAAAGCCGTTGGTTTAGTCCTGCTTCCTGTCCACTGTAAATTAACGGCATACTCCTGAAAGTTGAGGCAAGAACTGCAAACACTTCAGCAGCATCACCAAATAGTTCGTAAACTGTTCCATACCAGGAATTCTCATCGTGATTGGATGTAAAATACATTCTGTAATGAAGTGCAGGATAATTATTGTTTTCCTGAGTTGCATAACTGCTAACGAAGTTTGCATTATTCGTTCCGTTAACAATATTAATCAGAATTCCATTTCCAAATCCGTATAAACCCCATCCATAACTCATATCAAAACCAGCAGCCTGGTATTCTGTACCATCGTCTTCTGCAAGCATAAGGATTCCCGGTTTAACACTTTTCAATTCGGCTATAGCTGTTGTCCAAAAATCAAGCGGCATAAAACTTACAGCGTCACAACGGAAGCCATCAACATCAGCTTCATTAATCCAGAATTTCATTGCATCTATCATGTACTCTCTTAATTCAGTCTTACTGAAATCTAATTGAATTACATCAGTCCAGTTTGTCCCGGGTGGCGGAACGAAATTGCCATTACCGTCTTTAGCATACCATTCCGGGTGAGTTATCGTTAACGAATTATCCCAGGAAGTATGATTTCCAACCCAATCCATTAAGACATACATACCTTTTTCATGTATTGAGTCTACAAGAGCTTTGAAATCATTCATAGTTCCAAACTCAGGATTGATACCATAATAGTCCTTCACTGAGTAATAACTGCCCAGACTCCCGATACGTTTTTGCACACCAATCGGATGAATAGGCATAAACCAGAGAATTCCAACTCCAAGGTCTTTCAATCTATCAAGATGAGTTTTAAATTGAGCAAAGGTTCCTGTGTTTGTGTACTGCCGAACATTCACTTCATATATGCAAAGATTATAGCTCCAATCGTGATGACCCTGTCCGGATAAATTTATAGTTATTACAAACCATACAAAAAGACTTAACAGCGCGGACCTAAGGAGTTTAATTGTATACCTTGTTATTTTACTAGTTGTTTTCATCTAATAGTAACTTAAGGGAAATGCGGTTCTGTTTCAACTTACGGGCAAAGAGCATAGAACCAAGGGAATATTGTTAATTGCAAACTGCTGATTGCAGAC
>CAYNUV010000158.1:0-7019 GCA_964400245.1 uncultured Ignavibacteriaceae bacterium | reverse complement strand
GAAGTTTGCAGACTATTAAAGGGTCTAACAAAACCAAGTTTTTCAAAATAAAGAAAGACATCGAAAAAATTAAAAAGGCGGTAGGTTTTTAATCCGTAGTCTTTGATCAATCACAAAGAAAGTAAGTCACTGCCAAATGCGAATACGGCGTCTGCATGATTGGCTTGTTATACACACTTCTTGAATTACTTTCCTTCTAAAAGATTAATAAAGAAATTTATTTTTGAAAATAGTTCATCATATGTTATCACTTGTATTTCACTCAAACCATTTCTAAATAGTTCAAAAGAATATTTTTTCTTAGTGTCACCTAACTCGTTTGTGATATTACCAGCCAACACAATGCATTTGGGATTAAATGATTCAAAATAGTTTTCACTATTTGGTATTAGTGTAAAGTAAGATTTTAATAGAGAATTCTTATAGTTAGATAATTGTATAACTGCGCCACATAGTTCTTGTGAAATATTAAATATGTTATCTCGATAGGATGAACCAATCAATTTTGTTTTGGGCGTTTTAATTTCAAGCAACACAGAATTATCGGTTAGTTCATTTTTTAAAAGAAAGTCTAAAAGGTTAGCTCCCGTATTGTCAATTGATTTACCTCCGACATAAGCTTTACCTTTTACAATTACTACCGGAAATGAAAAGAACTGCGAAAGTATAAACGAATTTTCAGTAAATAGTTTTTGCAATAAAGGTTTGGTGGAGGTGGCGGGAGTCGAGTGTTTACTTCTAACTAATTGTAAAACAATAAAATACAAATACAAAGAATTTTTTCACACACATTTCACATACTTTCCAAATCCCCTTACACTTTGAAACAGCCCGAAACAGAGAGATGATTATCGATTAGGTTTTGTCGAAAGGAAAAAAGAAGAAACAAGTTTCTATTTTATCAAGATTATTTTCTTAGCATATGAGAAATTTCCTGACTCTATCCTGTGAAGTACAATCCACTTAAGAATTAAGTCAAATCCAGAGTAACTGTATAATATCCTACCGTTTTAAATTCATTCACTAAAGTTTCATTTCTTTCAGTGAGAAAATTGATACTTAAAGACAAACTTTTCCTTCTTGTGGAATCACAAATACGATTGTTATCAAAAACTAATTTTCAGCCAGGAGGTTATTTTGAATACCTGGCTGAACCTCTTATAGCGGGTACTGTTTATAAAGTTTACTTTATCACCATAATTTTTTTGTTGAAGTGAAACTGCTTCCATCAACGCCATCTGCTTCTATAGTATAGAAATAAACTCCGCTGTTCAGACTAAAAGCATCAAACTTAATGCTATGAGTTCCTATATCGAGATTTCCATTTACAAGTGTTGCTACTTCTTGTCCAAGAATATTATAGACTTTTAGTGAAACTTTGCTGGTGACTGCCAATTGTCAACTTATTTCTGTTGTAGGATTAAATGGATTTGGGTAATTCTGATTTATTCCAAACTTCATTGATAAGACAATATCTACTTCAACTTCAGGTGAATATTTAAATGATCCATCAAAGTCAATTTGCTTCAAAGAGATGGAATGGATAACTCTTTTTCTCCTTAACTTTCATGTCTTTTAACAAGCTAAAGACAAACAGGGGTTAATGGAATGAAGCCAGTTTTGTTTTAATTCAATAAGAAAATTCTTTTGGGGAACTATTTAAAAGGTTTTATTCTTTCATGTTAAATAATAAAATCGTATCGCTGCTCTCTTACTGCTGTAGTGATTGTAATAATATTCAAAATTAAACTTTGCATTTCGAAATTAAAAAATTAAAAGGGGGCTTTTCCAAGAAAAGAATTTGAAACCACTTGGAATAAATTTTCTTCATAATTATTTCATAAAAATTCAGAATAATAAACTTATTATTCCGTTTTCACCCTGCATATTCCTGCCATAAATTTCAATAGTAAGTAACCCAGTGTTTTCATCATAACTATGAGAAATTACTTTTAAATTTGGATTGTCAGATTCAATTTTTAATGGATTCTCGCATCTGATTCTTACATTTTGAGTACCATACATTTCTATACCAAAAGAATATTTATTACTTTCGTTTTGTACTTCATAAATATTGTAGGTTCCTGTGTTATTTATATATCGGATAGGAGTATTATCACCAATTTCATATACCAAAGTATATTTTTCTTTCTTAAGAACCGGTAGGTACACAAAGGTATATCCGGCTTCTTCAAAATATGCAGATATGGGTGTTCCATTTAATTCTGCTTTGGAGATATGTTTGCCTTTATCCAGTTTAATTTTAAATACAAGATTACCTAGCATTTTCCTATCATAAACAACTTGCGGCATACCAGTATTATCAATTTGCACTTTATTCTTTTCTATCTTGACATCTGAATATTTTTTATATAACCATTGTGAATAAAGTTGCTCAGTATTTTTTGCCAAGTAATGCGTTTCACTTTTTTGAATTTCCTTAAAGAAAGAGACCCACTGTGAGTTCAGATCATTTTGAAGGAAGTCATCCTGTGCAAGCAGGTTTGGCCAGTGTGTTTCAATAATATCTGATTTATATTCCTGCAACGGTCTAGTAGGAAGTGCGCTAAGCCTGAACCATTCGTTACCATAATTATAACGGTTAATTAGAAGTACACCATGGTCAAACCCACCTCCTTTTTCGATAGGCGGATTACATTCAGGAATTTCTTCAAAAAGTGTGTTGACATACTTGACCCCTGCTTCAGACATTAGTTTGCCAGTGCTTAAATCTCCATTAGGGTTCCAGTAATATCCATAAGCACATGGTACAAAACTTTCAGGGAAAGACTGACCGTTTTCTTTCGTAAAGCCATACTGGGACATTATCTCAGAAAAGCATTTAAGATGGTCGCGGGAATCCTGTTCGGGCCAAGGTTTATTATTCTGAAGATCATACCATTCGGCACGTGTTCTTAAACCGTTATTAAAATGCTCATGACCAACACCATGAATTCCAAATTCAAGGTATGCAGCGTTATCTTTAATATAGTTCATAATTTCAATTTGTTCCGGTATTATATTTTCTGAATTGTCAAAGTTACTTCCCTGTTTTGTTATTGTAGGATATTTAGCACTCACATTTTCCCTATCCATTTCAGATAATACAAATACTCCCATAAATCTTACGCCTGTGGCCTTTGCTATTTCCACGAGAGGAATATAATCTTTTAATCCCATCTTTCTTCTTACACCGGCTCGCCAAGGACCTCCCTCATCTCCAAGCGAACTTCCATTGTTCCAACCTAAATCATCAATAGCAATTGCAAACGGCTTTGGAAATATTATTTCCTGAGAATTTGCATTCTTTGTGAAAGTAACAAATATTAAAAAAAACAGATACCGAAATAAGAATTTGTTGATTTTCATTTTTCACCCTTAAAGAATTTTTCTAATTAATATTGATTATCGCAATAAATAATACAGTTAAATAATTTTATTGTATATCGTTCTTATTTTCCAAATACCTTTATTAATAATTGAAACTCACGTTTGTTAATTTATTCTTCTATACCGGGGAAGCCTGTTAATCGGAACTTCCACTTTTATTTTACATGGACCTGATATAATACTTTCATCGTCGCCCAACCATTTTCCCAAAGGGAAAACAATTTCTCTGCTATAAGTATTTTTTTCAAGAACTGGTGCAACCAGAATATCATTGCCCAGCATAAACTGGTCTTTTATTTCCGAATATCCCTCATGGGGAAAGACGTATTCCATATTCCTGACTATAGGCTCACCGGAAACAGCACTTTCCATTGCAAGTTTGAGAATTTCACCGCCCATTTTTTTATGCAAATCAGCCATCTCTCTGCATATTTCTATATTTTCCTTACTCAAAATACGCCAGGGTGCAACTGAAAACTGCATCATTGGCATTAACGCAGTGCATTGCGCTGATCGGACAATCAATTCTTCGTCTATAGTTTTAAGATTTAAGAAGGAACCATATTCACCACCTCCAATCATATCAGGGCACGTAAACTGATAACCCATTAGTCCTTGAGCAATAATTCCCGGAATTAGAAGTTTGAGGTCCTGCCAATCGTGTCTTTTATCCCTAAGGCGCTGTGCCAAAGGTTGGCCGCCCATTTTCCAGCAGGCTCTATACTCGTTTAATGGAAATTCAAGACCAATTTTTGCAAAAAGTTCGGAATGTTCGTTAGGAGTAATGCTTTTGTTTGAGAGTATTTCCCCGGTATAAAAATTTGGATCTCCTGCATCAAATTTAAACCCATCAATATCAAATGTTTCCATAAGCGATTTTAACTGATCGATAAACCATTTTTTAGCAAACGGATTTGTAAAATCAAGCAAGGCACTTGCACCGTTCCACCACCTTATAATTGCAGGTCTTTTTTCCTCATTATCTTCCATCAAAAAGGCATTCTCCTTTTCAAGAAATCTATAATTTGGCGAATCTGCACTAATAAAAGGGCATACCCAAAGCATTACTTTAAATCCAAGTTCATGAAGCTTCTTTGTCATTTCTTTTGGATTATAAAATTTCTCTGCCTTAAACTCCCAATTACCATAGTCTTCCTGCCAGTTATCATCAATCATAATAACGCCAGGCGGAAAACCGTTATCAATAATGGCTTGTGCGTAATTTAAAATGTCCTTTTCATTTTGATTGTAAGTAAGTTCAATCCAGGTGTTGTATTGAGGTGTTGTAAATAATAAAGCCTCCGGTATTTCACTCTGCGGCGGGAAAAAGTTCTGAGAGACAAACATGTAGGCATCTCTTAAAGAATTACCGGCCTTGCCTGTTTGTATCTGACTTAATTTCGAGAATACTTTTAAGCTGTCATTATTAAATTCAAATCTGAACGGTTCATCGCACCAGATATAACGACCTGAATTTGAAATTAAAACCGGTGAGCCCTGATTTTCTTTAACGTCACCGTAGAGGTCATGCTTGTATTCATACTTTCCAAAAGGCATAAATGAACCGTCAACAACAACACCGCCCCACCATCCTTCACCATTGTTAAGAATGCTTTCAAAATAATATTCACCTTCGGCTACCTGAGCTATCGATGAGATATAAAAACACAGAAAAATAATTATCAAACGTAACACATTAAGCCATTTTATCTTTGAAAGTTTTCACCATAATTTTTCTCCCTGTTGGTTATTTCCAATTATTTATAATCCCTTAATTAAGGTTTTAATACAGACACTATTTGAAAGCTTAGAAGTTACTCTAATTCAATTCTAGCCAATCCATAAATACTCAGATTAGGAAAAGTAACATAGACTAATTCATCGTTCTCAGAATTTTCATATTTTAATTCTTTCATATCTCCAAGATTATCGCTGTAAAATATTCCTTTAATTTTCTGTCCTCGTGGTATTTTAATCTGTGCCTTGATATCCTTCGCTTCGGTTATATCACCTTCTATTGTAACATTATAATTTACAAGATGAATCAGAATATGTTCATTTGAATTGTGCATCGTGGTAAGCTCTATAAACGGCAACCCGGTTTCTATGATCGTAAGATTACCGTCCAAAATATTTCTCACTTCAAGAGCAAGATTGTTTAGGATCGTCTTAAGATCGGGATGCATATTTGCACGTGTATAAGCTTCTGGCACATCTGCAAAAACATCTGTCATTGTAGAGCCAAAAGTTGTCGCATCACCTTTTATTTCCGATTTAGTTAGAAATTTATGCTCCGGTAAATCAAATGGAATAAATTGAATTGCACCGTTCCCTAAAGATTTAATTAATTTTTCTTTTGGATAAACGGTTAAACCAACTTCTGCAAGAAATGGTATTTTCTCATTCGGAAGATTGTGCTGATCCTTAATACCAGTTGCTCCAAGAATAATTAATCTACCTCCATTCTTAACAAAATTAATTAGATTATTTTGATTATCCTGACTCATCAATGGTAAATATGGAAGTATGATCAAATCAAATTGATTTAGACTATGGTTAGTTAGATCATCCTCAACCAAAAAAGCGTGATTGATACCATTATCAGTAAGTACTCTTGATGTACTAAAAGCAAAACTTTGTTCATCTGCCAGAAACTGATTTAATGACGCCAAAATTCCGACATTGCTGTAAAGATGCGATCCGATTAGATACTCCCGATTATCTGCTAAAAAATGATACATATCAGTTGCGCCCTGTGGTGTTTCCCTTTTCTCACGGAAGATGCAATGATTCGCTATGGCTTCCGCAATGTTGATCTGAGCCATTGCGTTCAAACATTTTTCTGTAGGATTTGGAAAAATCGGAGGTGTAATTTCTGTGGCATATACAATTACCGGTTTACTATGAGCAACTGCTGTCAGAAATTTTAATGCCGGACTATTTGTGATTTTTACTCCATCATTATTGCGAGGCGCTGCATCCAGATACTCCTGCATTTCAGAATAAATAAAATCATCGTAACCTTCACTCCCTAGCATTTCAATATTCCCGGCACTGTGATATGCAATTGGTCCAAAACCAAATCCACCGAAAACATTTCCGGATATCATAAAATTTGGATTGTATTTTCTTGCAACAGTTCGCATGTGTCTATGGAATTCAGCAACCTGATAACCACGATATGTAATCCACTCCATCCAAAACTTATCACCACGATTCTCAGGCAACTTTAAGTTTGAATAATAATCAACCCCATATTTTTTCTGGCTAATGTCGACAGGCAAATTATTTTTCAAGTATTCAATAAATCCAAGACGCGAATAATTATCATACGAAGTTCCTTCGGCAATGTGTGTCCAGTCAATATAGGATCCGTCAATTCCTGTTTCGGCTTGTGCTCTTATCTTACCTTCCATTAATCGAACATAATAAGGATTTACTGGAACTCCCCAGGCTTCAAATCCTGAATGAGTTTCTTGCCCGTAAGGTGCATATCTATAATAAGGAAAGTTTCCATCGGACTTTATCATCATCCAGGTGGATGGATCTTCCGGTGGTTTAGGACCAATATAATCTACAAAATCTTGCCACTGCTCGTTATAAAATTTTAAATAGTTTATTTGATCTTT
>CAYNUV010000157.1:0-7025 GCA_964400245.1 uncultured Ignavibacteriaceae bacterium | reverse complement strand
GATACTGCTAAGTTCATCTTTGACGGAATTCTCCAGGAACGTGCCGATTATTCTTATGCTCTTTCAGGATTAGCTCAGGTTTATGCTTCTAAGAAAGAATATACCAAGTCCGTTGAGTTGATGCACAAAGCTTATCGTTATGTTCAGGACCATAGCTTCCTTGAACAACTTGCAGATTACTATAAGGCTTTAGGAAATGAATCCAAAGAAGAAGAGTATATTGAGAAAGCAATGTTTGAGTTTGATGAACATAAAAGAGATGGATGGAATGTTGGTCATGAGTACGCAGTGTTTTGTGCAAAGCATAATATAAATCTTAAAGTATCTTTGGAGCTGGCTGAAAAGGATTATCACTATCGTCCAGATAACATTGATGCACTTGATACTTATGCATGGCTACTTCATAAAAATGGTAAAAATAAAGAAGCAGTTAAATATATTGAACAGGCTCTTAGATTCAATACAAACAGAGCAATTATGCTTTATCACGCTGGTATTATTTATAACGCCGTTGGGCAAAAAAATATGGCAAAAAAATTCCTAACACTTTCTTTAACAGAGAATCCATACCTGACTCCATTATATATTAATAATGCTAAATCTCTGTTATCGTCATTACAAAACATTGTTGCACTGGAAAATTAAACAATTGATCAATTGGTCATTCATTGTCATTGGTAGTCATTGAATGACTAATTATTCTTACTACAGAGCTTGCTCTTAAACTCTCATAACTGCCTCTTACTACATCTATTAACCGGATATTACATTCAAATTCTATTTTGCCAGTTACAAGTACATTTTTGAAGTGTAAAAAATATCTTCCTCTTCCGGAATTCAGATAATGAAAAAAATTTTGGTAATAGAAAATGGTAAATTAATAAGGAATACAATTAATCATCATTTAAATGATGAAGAATATGAAATATTGTTGTCTGATTATATTATTAAGAATTCACATTTACCAAAACAAATTCCTGATCTTGTAATTGCAGACTTAACTTCAATAAAAAATGAAAAGGTTGAATTATTGATGCAGCTTAAAAATAATCATCTTACTTCCATAGTCCCATTTCTTTTAATTACTTCCGGAAAGAATGGAGGTATGAAAGATTTTGATTCGGAATTTAAATACCAGCTGCATAAACCTTATTCTGAAAATGATTTATTCGGTTTAATTAAAAAAATATTTGAAAATTCAGATAATGCCAGCCCCTGGTAATTTTTTAAACATCTAACAATAAACAAAAAGGAGTTCTAAATGAAAGCCCGATATGATTCAGCAATAAAGACAATGTTTTTTGTTGCAATCGTTTTAATATCCTTAACCTCATCATCTTTTGCCCAGGAAAAAACACTTTACCAAAGACTTGGCGGTTATGATGCAATTGCTACTGTGACTGATGACTTTGTAGGTCAACTGGCTGCCGATCCTGAGTTGGGTGCATTTTTTAAAGGACATAGTAAAGACTCACTCAAAAAAATTAGACAGCATGTAATTGATTTTATTTGTTTTGCTGCAGGTGGTCCCTGTTTATATACCGGAAGAGATATGAAGACCTCTCATACAGGATTAGGAATAACTGAAGCGCAATGGAATAAGAGTGTTGAATTTCTGAAAAAGACTCTGAACAAATTTAAAGTCGGTGAAAAAGAACAAGGTGAACTATTGGCTGCAGTTTCATCAGTTAAAAATGATATAGTTGAAATGTGATCTTTTGGTTCAAAAATATAAACATTGGAAAATTCATTTCATTAAATAAACAAAGAGGTTAAACTATGAACAAAAAATATTTTATAATTACGGTTCTTCCACTTGTTATAATATTTTCGGCTTGTAATAATAATCATAATGAAATGGAAGAACATCATAAAGCTGCTGTCATAAAAATATTTGAAATTTTTGACAGCGGTAATGTTGAAGAACTTGATGCAATTATAGCTGAAGAATCTATTGACCATCAACTTGATACTTTATTGACAAAGAAAACAGGATTGGCTGGAACTAAAGAACTCTTCACCTATTTTCATAGAGTTTTTCCTGATATGAAAATTACAATACATTCTATGGCAGTTTCGGGTGATACAGTATTTACTCATTCCACTTCGGTTGGAACAACATCGGAACCATTCATGGGAATGCCTGCAAATCAAAAGCACTCGATTTCCGGAGTAGATATTGTAAGATTTGAAGGAGAAAAAGCTGTTGAACATTGGGGCTTTATTGATATTGCAGAAATGATGAAGATAATGCAGCCAATGCAAATTGATAATTCGATGATCGATAATAAATAAATTAGAAAAAATTTTAAAAAACAAGGAGGTTATAAAGGATGTCCTATGAAATATATATTTATATTTTTTTCTTTAATTTTCTTTTTAAGCGGCTGTACTCAACGGCAGGAAGTTAATATTGAAGCAGAGATGCTAAAAGTAAAAGAAGTCGTAGACAAATTTGCTTTAATGATGGAAACAGAAAACTTAAAAATGTTTGAGTCAATTATATCAAAAGATGAGGATATGGTTAACTATGGAACAGATGCAGCAGAACGATGGGTTGGTTTTACCGCATTTAAAGATGCAATTCAAAAGCATTTTGATGGTTTTGAAAACTCTAAGCTTACAGTAAGCAATCAGACTATTAAAGTGCACAGTTCAGGTGAAGTAGCCTGGTTTACTGAGATAGTTGACTGGAATCTTGTAGCCGGAGGAACTCCTTTAAATTTGGAAGGCATTAGGATTACCGGAGTACTTGAAAAAAGAAACGATAAATGGGTTATAGTTCAATTTCATGGTTCAGTACCCGTACAAGGTCAGGTTGCTGAATATTAATTACAAGTAATTAAAAAGGAGGTTTAATATGGCATATGTATTAGTTCGTCACAAAGTTGAAGATTATAATAAATGGAAACCATTTTATGATGGAAATGAAAGTACCAGAAAAAAATTGGGTTCCAAAGGTGCTCGTCTTTTTAAAAGCAGGGACAACCCAAATGAACTTGTTATCATAACTGAATGGGATAACGTGGAAGATGCACGTAAGTTTGCCGGTTCGCCAGATTTAAAAGAAACTATGCAAAAAGCAGGTGTTAAAGGAATGCCTGAAATAATATTTCTTGATGAAATTCAAAAATCAAAAGCATAAATAAAAATCATTTAATAATTAAAAAGCTAAGGAGGTTCTATGTCAGTTCAGGAAAACTTAAAAATAGCAAGGGGATTTTACGAGGGATTTAACAAACGTAACTTTTCTAATGTTCAGAAATTAGTAGATGACAATGCTCAATTCCAGATCATCCCTTTCAATGCAAAGTTCTCAGGTAAAGAAGGTTACTTGCAGGTTGCACAAGGCTGGGCAAATGCTTTCTCTGATGGTCACTGCGATATTACTAATATAGCAGCCGGTGAAGACTGGGCAGTTGTTGAATTCGCTGGTCGTGGTGTACAAGACGGAACTTTAATGTCACCTGAAGGATCAATAATGCCGACCGGAAAAAAGGTTGATATTCCATTCTGTGATGTATTTAAAATCAAAAATGGTAAGATAGTCTCCCATAACTCCTACTTTGATACTGCAACAATGATGAAGCAATTAGGATTAATCCCGGAAATGAAGCATCAATAGCAGTAATTCTGCAAACAATATTTTTGAATGGATGAATGACCACTATAACTTAATATTCATTTATTTAAATCATTCATCCATACTCAAAAAATTAAGTAATAAATACTTTCATAAATTAATTTATAAACAGGAGGTTCTATGTCACTTTCAATTTATTTCAGACCAAAATCAATGAGTTTAAACAAGTAACCAGAAAATTGGAAATCGCCGGTGAAGGAAATCCAAAAGGAAGATTATATCATACATGCTTCGGAAGCAAAAATGAATTGAACGTTGTTGATATCTGGGATTCAATAGAAAATTTTAACAAATTTGGTCAGACTCTAATACCTATCCTTCAATCATTAGGAATTGATCCGGGGCAACCTGAAATTAACGAAGTTCATAATATTATTGAAGGAAATGAATCAGCAAGTGAAAATCTCTCTTTCGCAAAAAGAATATATAGCTTTTTTAATGAAAGAAAATTTGATGAAGCTGTACTGAATGTTTCTGAAGATCTTGTTATACATAATATGGCTCAGAATATTCAGATTCATGGCAAAGAAGGCTTTCTGCAATTTATGAACTTCTGGGTTACAGCTTTCCCGGATGCAAAAACCGAGATTAAAAATATGGTCGCCGATGGGGACTATGTAATAACTCAATTACCGGTAAAGGAACGAACAATGGTATACTTGATACCCCAATGAGTTGGTCCTACAGGTAAAAAAATTGAAATTCCCTTCTGTGAAATCTTCCAGATAAAGAATGGAAAATTAATAAGCTCTCATGTCTATTATGATGTTGCAACAATGATGACCCAGCTTGAAGTATCTTTTGAGAAACCGGTATTAAACTGAGTACCATTCTTGGATTCTAAGTGAAGAAGAATTAAAAACTCTTCTTCACTTTGATAAAAACAATTCTTTAACCCTTTCTACTGGTCTAGCAAGAATTGCTTTTTCTCCCATTTCAACAATTGGTCTTTGTACTAGATCAGGATATTTAATCATCAGATCAATCAGCTCATTATCAGAATAATTTTTATTCTTTATATCCATATCTCTATAAATTTTTTCCTTTGTTCTCATAATTTCAAACGGTTTCATCTTCATCTTCTTCAGTAAAGATTTTAATTGAGCTTTTGAAAATGGCTCTATATAATAGTTAACCTTTTCAAAATTTATTCCCTGTTCCTGTAAAGCTTTTGTTACATTTCTACAAGTTGTGCAGGTTGGTTTTTCAAAGATGGTTATTTTTTTCATAATATCTCCTGTAATTAAGATTCATTCTGTAAAAATTTAACCTTAAAATAATTATTTAGTGTGATATTCTAAATAAAGCAGGTGGTTAACCTGTACAATTCTTTTTTCTAAAAACCAAAATTTATATATTCATTTGTCGTTTAACTTAAATATTTTTATGAAGATTTATAATTACCTTCTAAACAATATTGCTTCAAAAGGAGCTGCTTATCTTGTTCTTCTTGATCCAGATAAGATAAATGAAGAGCGTTTGCCTGCATTCATAAAACATTGCCAAAAATCCGGTGTTGATGCTTTTCTTATCGGCGGCAGTCTAATGTTAAACGGCAATTTTGAACCCTTTATAAAAAAAGTTAAAGAGAATACAACTCTTCCGGTAATTATTTTCCCCGGAGATATTAACCAGATTTCTCCTGTTGCAGATGCTATTCTTTTTCTTTCTGTTGTTAGCGGAAGAAATGCAGAACATCTTATAGGAAAACATGTACTTGCAGCACCATTGATTAAAAAAGCTGGAATAGAACCTATCTCAACAGGATATGTTTTAATTGAATCAGGAGTAACAACAACAGCACAGTATATGAGCGGAAGTCTTCCATTGCCAAGGAATAAACCTGAGATTGCGGCAGCAACTGCACTCGCAGCAGAATATCTTGGTATGAAACTAATTTATTTAGAAGCAGGTTCCGGTGCAGATAATACTGTTCCGGATGAAATGATTAAAGCTGTTTCTAAAGTTTGCACTGTTCCTGTTATAGTTGGAGGGGGAATTAAAACCCCTGATGTTGCAAGAAAGAAAGTTGAGTGCGGTGCAAAAATAATTGTAACAGGTAACTTCTTTGAAGATGAAAATAACTGGGATATGATAAAAGATTTTGCGGATGCAGTGCATACTAATAAATCAGTTATGGTTTAGGACTTTTAATTGGATAAACTAAAATTCATAATTGAATCTCTCACCCAAAGCTCCGAAACAAAACTTAAAATAATAAAAGAATGTTCTGATGATATTCTCTCAGCTTCGGAATTAATTATCAGTGCTTTCAAGAGCGGCAATAAACTTCTTCTTTGTGGTAATGGAGGTAGTGCTGCAGATTGCCAGCATATTGCTGCAGAGTTAGTAATTAGATTGAGTCATAAAATCAAACGTCCGGCATTACCTGCTATCGCTCTAACAACCGATACTTCTTTTTTAACGGCAGGAGGAAATGATATTGGTTTTGAAAATGTTTTTGCAAGAGGTGTGGAAGGACTTGGCAATAAGGGTGATGTTCTGTTAGCAATTTCCACCAGTGGTAATTCTGTAAATGTCATTAAAGCTATTGAGATGGCAAAATCAAAAGAGATTAAGACAATTGCTTTTTTAGGCGGAGAAGGTGGTAAAATTAAATCAATAGTTGATCTTCCGATTGTAATTCCTTCTTCAAATGTCCAAAGAATACAGGAAGGGCATATAACAGTTGCTCATATCATTTGTGAGATTATTGAAGAAGAGTTGTACGGTTAATTTTGTTATACCGGACTTGATCCGGTATCTCTTTATGCATTCAGATTCCGCATCAAGTGCGGAATGACAAAAGAATTTATAGTTTCGTATCCATCCAGCTTATCCTATCCCCTTCTTTAATGTTGTACCTATCTGTAAATCCAGCAATTACTTCAATAACATAAACAGAAGGTTTGGAAGTTGGATATGATTGATCGGACAGGACTCTTGTATTTTTATGAATCGTAACAATTTCTTTTTGTGTATTAACAAAAATCATATCGAGAGATATTAATGTATTTCGCATCCAGAATGATTGCATTTCCTCGATTGGAAAAATAAAAAGCATCCCCTGTTTCTCTTCCATACTTTTTCTTTTCATCAATCCAAGCTGTCTTTCATAATCGTTATCGGCAATTTCAATATCTATTTTTACTTTAGTATTATTTAATGAATCTATAAAAGAAAGCTCGCCTTCTTTCTTAAAGAAATATTCATCTTCTGGGTGTTGCTGCTTTAAGAGATCAGGAAATACAAGAAAAATTATCAGAGCAATAATTGCAATTGCTGCAATAATCTGGTAAAGAGGTTTAATACTTTTTTTACTAACTTGTTTTTTTTCAGGATGATGTAAAAGTTTCTTTTTAGACACAGGATTTTATCCGTA
>CAYNUV010000156.1:0-7032 GCA_964400245.1 uncultured Ignavibacteriaceae bacterium | reverse complement strand
TAATCCATTTAATAGTCAAACAGAAATAAAATTTGAAACAAAAAATTCTGAAACAGTTCATATATCAATCTTTAATATTTTAGGAAAGGAGGTTAGAGTATTCGAAAATAAAGAATTTTTACCAGGTGCACATAGAATTATATGGGATGGAAAAGATAATAAAGGTATGGATTTGCCTTCTGGAGCTTATTTTATTAAGGCAAATTTTTCAAGTACTTATAAAATAATTAAATCAATACTTCTTAAATAAATAACTGAAAGGGAAATGTCATGTTATCAGTTCGCAATTTATTCTTATTTTTTTTATTTCTTTTTTAGCACCAAAAGAACCATCACTCAATCCATAACATTCAGGATTATCTGGAAAATTTGGTAAACAATAATAATGTCAATAAACCTATAATCTTAAATCTCCTTGCAGGCATTTGCTTGGATAACAATAGATATAATGCTGCAATGCAACTTTACAACAGAATAATAAACGAATATCCAAACAGTTATGCAGCGATAAATGCAATGTTTGAAAAATTCTCTGCTGCATTAAATTTTGCAGGAGACAAAGAATTAGCTGCACAAATTCTTTCAAATATTCAATCTCTTAATCTCAATGAGGAAGAATTTTTAGCAAGAATAGAAATGTCAGAACATTTGTTGGCTAATAATTCTGACAATCTTGAAAAATTTGTTTCTGGTGAAGGTGATCCTGGAAGTGAAATAAATAATGTCCCAAACGAATATCTTCTTCTTGGTAACTATCCTAATCCGTTTAATCCAAGTACAACAATAAGCTATGCTCTTCTCTATCAATCATCAGTTGATTTAGTAATTTATGATATTATGGGTAGAGAAATTAAATCATTCAATATTTCTTCTCAATCTTCAGGTTATCAAAACATTCTTTGGGATGGAACAAATGAAAATGGAAATTCTATTGCAAGCGGAATCTATTTGTACAGGATAAGTATAAAATCTCTTGATAATAATGAAGTCTTTGCAAAGACAGCTAAGTTGATGATGTTGAAGTAAGAATTTTAAGGAACCGATATTCAATTAAAATAAAAAAGGCGGGATAAAACTCCCGCCTTAAACAAAGAAGATTGGATTCTATTAATAATCCATTCCGCCCATACCTCCCGGAGGCATAGCCGGCATTGATGATTCTTTCTCTTTCTTCTCATATACAACAGCTTCGGTTGTAATTAAGAGTGAAGCTACAGAAGCGGCATTTTCAAGTGCTGTCCTTGTAACTTTTGTAGGATCAATAACTCCGGCTTTAATCAGGTTTTCATATTTTTCTGAAGCAGCATTGAAACCGAAATCATCTTTACCTTCTCTTACTTTCTGCAGAACAACTGAACCATCAATACCTGCGTTGTTAACAATTTGTCTCAACGGTTCTTCAAGAGCTTTCTGTATTATTTTAACTCCTGTTGTCTGGTCTTCATTCTCGCCTACAAGCTTATCAAGAATACTAATTGCACGAACGAAAGTTACACCACCTCCGGCAACAATACCTTCCTCAACTGCAGCACGTGTTGCATGTAAAGCATCCTCAACACGGGCTTTCTTTTCTTTCATTTCAATTTCAGTTGAAGCGCCGATCTTCAGAACTGCAACTCCACCTGATAATTTAGCAAGTCTTTCCTGGAGTTTTTCTTTATCATAATCTGATGTTGTTTTATCTATCTGTGCTTTTATTTCGTTTATTTTTTTCTTGATTTCGTCAGGTTTTCCTGCACCTTCAACAAGGGTTGTGTTATCTTTATCTATAACAACTTTCTTAGCAGTTCCTAAGTAAGAAACAGTTGCGTTTTCCAATTTGAACCCACGTTCTTCTGATATTACTGTACCGTTTGTAAGAACAGCAATATCTTCAAGCATTGCTTTTCTTCTGTCACCAAATCCCGGAGCTTTAACTGCACATATTCTGAGAGTTCCGCGAATTTTGTTTACAACTAAAGTAGCTAATGCTTCTCCTTCAAGGTCTTCAGCAATAATAAGCATTGATTTTCCCTGCTGAGCAACTTTTTCAAGAATTGGAAGAAGGTCTTTCATTGCTGAAATCTTTTTATCATGAATTAGTATGAGGGGATCTTCCAGAACTGCTTCCATAGATTCAGTATCTGTTACAAAGTATGGCGAGAGATATCCACGGTCAAACTGCATACCTTCAACAACTTCTAATGATGTTTCCGTACCTTTAGCTTCCTCAACAGTTATAACACCATCTTTACCGACTTTTTCCATAGCATCCGCAATTAAATCACCAATTGATTTATCATTATTAGCAGAAATAGAACCAACTTGTGCAATTTCATTTCTGCCTTCAACATCTCTGCTGATTGATTTAAGATATTCAATTACTTTTCCTACGGCAAGATCAACACCGCGTTTTAAATCCATTGGATTTGCACCTGCAGTAACATTCTTCAAACCTTCCCTGTAAATTGCCTGTGCTAAAACAGTAGCTGTAGTTGTTCCGTCTCCTGCAACATCGCTTGTTTTAGAAGCAACTTCGCGAACCATTTGAGCACCCATATTTTCAACTGCGTCTTCAAGCTCAATTTCTTTAGCAACAGTAACCCCATCTTTTGTAATAGTTGGTGCACCGAATTTCTTTTCAAGGATAACATTACGACCTTTAGGACCTAATGTTACTTTTACAGCGTTAGCAAGTTTATCTACACCTTTTTTAAGTTTAGTCCGTGCGTCGCTGTCAAACTCAATTAATTTTGAAGCCATAACTTATACTCCTTTTTATTTTCAAATTTCTTTTTTATCAATAACAATTAACTAACAATTGCAAAGACGTCACTTTCGCGCATAATCAGGTATTCTTCACCTTCAACTGTAATTTCTGTTCCACTGTACTTACCGTAAAGAACTTTATCGCCAACTTTAATTCCAATCTTTACCAATTTCCCGTCATCTGTGGATTTTCCTGGTCCGGTTGCTACAACTGTACCTTCAATTGGTTTTTCTTTAGCAGTATCGGGAAGGATTATTCCCCCTTTTGTTTTCTCTTCGGCTTCACTTGGTTTAATTATAACTCTGTCAGCCAAAGGTGTCAGGTTCATTTTACCCATACTTAACTCCTTTTTTTATAATGATTTGTAAAAAAATATTAGCACTCTAAAAGGTGAGTGCTAATATACCACTATACAAAAGATTTGTCAAGAGGAAACCAGTTGTTATGACTTTAGTCAATAATTCAGAGGTTTTAAAAGAATAATTATTTATCTTTTACATATTTAATATTCAAATCTTCCTGATGGAAAAACCAAGTTTTAAGTTTAAAAATGAACTTAAAAATCTCTCAAACATTGTAAAGACTTTAGATAAAAAAGTAATTCTTGTTTTTATTTCCGTAGCAACTCTTCAAACCATTTCTTATTACTACACTTCAAGAAGATTCTTCAGATTAAATTTGTTTCAATATTTTCTGAAGAATGATGACGTTTTTTTAATTGAATATATTTATTGGTTCCTGGGAGATTTCATTTCATATTTTGTAGCCCCTGTACTCATTATAAAAATTCTTTTTAAAGAAAAGATAAAAGATTATGGAGTTACTTTAGGTGATTACAAAACGGGAATTAAAATAACAGGTTTATTTCTGTTGATTATGATTCCACTTATTTGGATTGCATCATCTCTACAGGAATTCAGTCAAACTTATCCTCATCTTCCATCAGCAAAAAATTCTTGGAGAATTTTCTTTTTGTTTGAAACAGGGATGTTTATATATATGTTTTCTTGGGAATTTGTCTGGCGCGGTTTCATGCTTTTCGGTTTAAAGGAAAAGTTTGGATATTATGCAGTATTAATTCAGATGATACCTTTTTTAATTTTGCATAATGGCAAACCGGCTCCGGAAACTTTTGGAGCAATTATAGCAGGAATTGCTTTAGGGATTTTAGCTTTAAGGACAAATTCAATTTTGTATTGCGTAATAACACATATGAGTGTTATGTTTAGTATAGATTTAATTTCAGTTCTTAGATTCAAAGCAGATGATTATGGTTTGGGAATTAATTCTTTATTAAATATTATCAGAGCAATATTTTAAGGGAGTTCAAATGCGCTTTGCATTAAATATAGATCACATTGCTACTTTAAGAAATGCCAGAGGGGAAAACCAGCCCGATCCTGTTACAATTGCTTTAATTGCCGAACATGCTGGTGTTGATGGAATTGTGGTTCATCTTAGAGAGGACAGGAGACATATTAACGAGCGTGATGTAAGAATTTTAAGGGAGATAATAACTACAAAACTTGATCTTGAAATGGCGGCAACTGAAGAATTAATAAAAATTGCTTGCGATGTTGGTCCTGAACTCGCCACAATTGTACCTGAAAAAAGACAGGAGTTAACAACCGAAGGTGGAATAAATGTGGTTGATAACATTAATCTTCTAAAAGAAACAATAAAAACTCTTCATAACTCGGAAATTGAAGTATCTCTTTTTATCGAACCGGATATTGATCAGATTGATTCCGCAGCAGAGATAGATTCAGATTTTATTGAAATCCATACAGGGTTATTTGCTAATGCTATTTCTGAAGAGGAACAATTCGATGAATTAGAAAGGGTACGAATTGCTGCCAAGCATGCAAAGAAGTTAGGCTTAGGAGTAAATGCAGGTCATGGGTTAAACTATCAGAATATTAAAATATTCAGAGAGCTTACAGATATTGATGAAGTAAGCATTGGACATGCTGTAATTTCCAGGGCTGTTATAAGCGGGATAGATGAAGCAGTTAGAGAAATGATAAGACTGATTAAGAAATAATCTTATCCAAAATATTTTATATAATAAAAAAGCCCCAACATTTGTTGAGGCTTTTTATTTTAATCCTTACAGAAGATTATCTAATTCGTTTAAACTCAATTCTTCTGTTTAGTCTTTTGTTTTCAGGTGAATCATTCGGAACTCTTGGTATATCTTCACCATAACCAACAGCAACAATTCTCCCTGAATCTATACCTTTACTTATCAACCAGGATCTTACAGAGTCAGCCCTCTTTTGAGAGAGTTTCTGGTTGGATGTTGAACTTCCTACATCATCAGTATGCCCGCTTATCTCAACAACAATATCATTATATGTTTGCAGAGTTTTAAGTGCTTGGGTCAGAACTTTTTCAGATTCAGGAGTAATGTCAGCTTTACCGGTTTCGAATGTTATACCTTCGAGAACAATCGGCACTTCCATCTTAACAATGTCATCATCAGCATTAAGAGGATCAGTACCACGGTTAATTTCAACTCCATCATCAACTGTACCACCATCTGTATCTGCATTAAGAGGATCGGTTTTATGAAGTTTAATTTCATCTCCGTCTTTCAGACTATCACCATCAGTATCAACATTAAGAGGATTGGTTTTATATGTATTTACTTCTTCACCATCTTTTAGTGTATCTCCATCCGAATCAACTTTTGTTGGATTGGTTTTAGTTTTTTGAATTTCATTGCTGTCAGTCAAACCGTCACCATCAGTATCGGCTTTCAGAGGATCAGTCTTGTGGGTTTTTACTTCACTTCCATCATTCAAGCCATCATTGTCCGTGTCTGCATTAGTAGCATTTGTTTTATATGTATTTATTTCTTCACTGTCTGTTAATCCATCATTATCTGTATCCGGATTTTTAGGATCAGTCATATGCGTATTCACTTCCTCACCATCTTTTAATCCATCACCATCAGTATCCGCATTTTCAGGATCTGTACCGAGCTCCTCTTCTTCACGTGCGGTTAAACCATCCATATCATGGTCTGAACCTCCCCAACCGGTTACAATTATTACTCCAATTCCTAAAGAGTAATATCCATCATTTACAGTTGAAATGTCACTATTATTATAATAATTCAAATTATCTGAAAACGCCAAAGAATAACCTCCACTAAGAGAGAACAGGACATTATCGGAAATTGCAAAATCAATTCCCAAACCAACCGGGGCAAAAGTAGTCCATTCTTTTTCTTTCAGGTCTGTTGTGTTCGGTGAAGGTGTCCCTGGTTTTCTATCAACATTATAATTGAGAGCACCAAATCCTCCGTAGATATATGGATTCCACCCTTTAAAATCAAAAGGACTTAATATAAGTCTGAGATCAACAGGTATAATATGTGTACGCCATTCCTGGCTACTGAAATCGACACCATTTAAAATACCATAACCACCACCTACTTCAACTTCAATTGCTTCAGTAAATAATTCAAATCTAAAGAATAATCTTTGAAGAAAAGATAATTTAAATTCTGCATCATCCGGCTTCAGGTCTTTATCAAATTCGGTATCAGTTAAAATTCCGTTTCCCTGAACACCAAATTTAATTACATAATCGTTGAACTGGGCGAAAAGATTCTGAGACAAAAAAGTGAACGAGAAGAAAGTAAGTAAAACAAGTATAGTTTTTTTGTTATACATTATGTGCCCTTTATGTTAATAAATGATTTATTGGAAAGAATCTTTTTCAAAATTGATATTTGGAAATAATAATGAATTCATCATTCAAATTTTTTAAAAATAACAGATGTATTATGTCCACCAAATCCGAAAGCATTACTCAAAGCAACATTTACATTTTTTTTTGAGGTTTGTTAAATGTATAATTTAAATCGCATTTCGGATCGGGATGTTCAAAATTTATAGTAGGAGGAATTGTATTATTTTGTATTGCAAGGATAGAGGCAACTGCTTCAACAGCACCGGCAGCACCTAATAAATGCCCTGTCATACTTTTAGTTGATGATACATTTAGCTTATAAGCATAATCGCCAAACAAAGATTTAATTGCTTTTGTTTCTGCAATATCGCCCAAACCAGTTGATGTACCGTGCATATTTATATAATCTATTTCAGTCGGCTGTAAGCCTGATGTTTTTAAAGCCATCTGCATTGCAAGAATTGCTCCTCTTCCTTCAGGATCAGGTGCGGTAATATGATGAGCATCGGCTGATAACCCCATCCCGATTACTTCCGCATAAATTTTAGCTCCTCTTTTCTTTGCATGTTCAAGTTCTTCAA
>CAYNUV010000155.1:0-7049 GCA_964400245.1 uncultured Ignavibacteriaceae bacterium | reverse complement strand
ACTGCTTTTTATATGTTCAGGCTTTACTTTCTAACATTTGAAGGCAAAGAAAGATTCGGACACGATAAACATCCACATGAATCTCCTAATGTAATGACGATTCCATTAATTATACTCGCTGTCCTTTCAGTAATTGGAGGATTTATTGGTATTCCTCAAATCTTTTCAGGAGAACATGGAAATCTCTTTCACAACTGGCTTTCTCCAATCTTTAAAGATGCCGAAGATAAGATGATTATCTTTGGCGTTCATTCGCATTTTAAAGAAATACTTTTAATGACATTATCTGTTGCCGGAGCCGCTGCATCAGTTTTCTTTGCAAGATATGTTTATTTAAAGAAACCATCAATTGCTGCTGATAATGTTAAAAGATTTAAAACATTCTATAAGATTCTATGGAATAAATATTTTGTAGATGAAATTTATGATGCAACAATTGTGAACCCGATTGTTAAAACTTCAGATTCATTTCTATGGAAGTTTGCAGACAATAAAATAATTGATGGACTTGTAAACGGAGTCGCATCCCTTATCGGATCGGTTTCAGGTGTAATAAGAAAAATGCAGACAGGTGTAACACAGTTTTATGTTGTTATAATGATGCTTGGAATCGCCGCAGCTTTATTCTGGATAATTTTGAGTTTATAATATGGAACACAGCAACTTAATATCTTTTTTACTTTTAATTCCATTTATAGGAAGTTTTCTTCTTTTGTTAATTGATAAAAGTAAAGAGGATTTTATCCGATACGGAGGACTTGCCTTATCCGTTCTTACTTTTATAATATCTATTATGATCTTTTTTAATTTTGATAGTCAGAATCCGGATTTCCAGTTTATGCACAAGTTTGCGTGGATTGAGAATCTTAATATTTTTTATTCTGTCGGTGTTGATGGGCTTTCGCTTCTTCTCGTTCTACTTACAACTTTTCTTACGCCACTCACTTTAATTTCAAGCTGGTCCGGAATTAAAACAAGAGTTAAAGAATTTACATTCTTTATGCTTATACTCGAAGTAGGAATGCTTGGTGTTTTTGTCTCTCTTGATCTTTTCCTCTTCTACATTTTCTGGGAAGCAATGCTTATTCCGATGTATTTTATAATCGGCATTTGGGGAGGCAAAGAAAGAATTTACGCTTCGATTAAGTTTTTTATTTATACAATGTTCGGCAGCTTGCTGATGCTTGTTGCAATAATCTGGCTGGCGGTTTATGCATCATCATCACTTAATCATTTTACAACTGATTTACTTGAACTTTATTCAGTAGGCCCTGAAGTTGAAAGAACAATTCAGAACTGGATGTTCCTGGCATTTGCATTCAGCTTTGCAATTAAAGTTCCTTTATTTCCATTACACACCTGGCTGCCCGATGCTCACGTTCAGGCTCCGACCGCAGGCAGTGTAATTCTTGCCGGAGTTTTACTTAAGATGGGAACTTACGGTTTATTGAGATTTTGTCTTCCATTATTTCCACAAGCTTCAATTACATTTGCACCATATATTTCTGTTCTTGCCGTGATAGGAATTATTTATGGTGCTCTTGTTGCTATGGTTCAAAAGGATATGAAAAAGCTTGTTGCTTATTCCTCGGTCGCACATCTCGGTTTTGTTGTGCTTGGAATTTTTGCAATGACCCAGGAAGCTGTTCAAGGTGCAATCATTCAGATGGTAAACCATGGTCTTTCAACAGGAGCTTTATTCCTTTTGGTTGGTGTTCTTTATGAAAGAACCCACACACGAGAAATAAGTGATTATGGCGGGATTGCAAAATTAGTTCCTGTTTATTCTTTTATGCTTCTGTTCGCTTCACTTTCATCAATAGGATTACCAGGATTAAATGGTTTTGTTGGTGAATTTTTAATTCTGCTTGGAGCTTTTAAATCTCCTGTTCTCGATAGCTGGTGGTTTACGGTTTTTGCAGCTTCGGGAGTAATCTTTGCAGCAGTGTATCTTCTTTGGATGTACCAGAAAGTTGTATTTGGAGAAGTTAAAAACCAGAAGCTTACAACATTAACAGATATGAGTCCGAGAGAAATTTTTGTAATGGTTCCGATATTTATTTTTATAATCTGGATTGGTATTTACCCAAGTACATTCCTGAATGTCTCTGAAAAATCAACCGCAAAAGTAATTAAACAAGTTCTTCCTTCACCACAGGTAACAATAAAATAATATGCAGGAATTTTATAACATATTTCCTTTAGTAGTTGTCGGAGCGGGAATTCTTATTTCTCTCCTCATAGAAATATATTATAAGAAAAGTGAAGTAATTCTTCCCTGGGTTACAGTTCTGATATTTCTTATTTCTGGATTTTATGCTTTGGGAAAAGTTAGTTCGGTTTCTACTGCATTTAATAATATGCTTGCCACAGGAGGTATTGTAAATATTTTTTATTTCATTTTTACTTTTGGTGCGGGTAAAGTTGCAATTCTCTCTGCAGATTATCTGAAAAAGTATGATGCTAATTACGGTGAATTTTATATACTTCTTCAATCTTCTGTTCTTGGTATGATGCTGATGGCAGGGGCTAAAGATCTTTTCGTGATATTCTTAGGATTGGAATTAATGTCTGTTTGCTTTTATGCTCTTGCCGGTATAAACAGGAAAAGATTAACCGCAAACGAAGCATCATTAAAATATTTTTTACTTGGTGCTTTTGCTACAGGATTTATTGTTTACGGCATTGCACTTATTTACGGTACAGCTCAAACAACTTCGCTTGATGTTATAACAAAACAATTTCCTGAATTATCAAAAAATCTTCTCTTTGTCGGAGGAATGCTTTTATTCTTAATTGGTTTTTCTTTTAAGATCGCAGCATTTCCTTTTCATATGTGGGTTCCGGATGTTTATCAGGGTTCTGGTACAACTGTAGCCGCTTTATTCTCAACAGGTGGAAAGACTGCAGCATTCAGTGCAATTATTGTATCCTTCTCTGCTGTTTTCAGCGATACTGTTGTGAACACATTTGAACCATATCTTGCAGTTATTGCAGTGCTCTCAATGCTTTACGGAAGTATAGTTGCAATTGCACAGGATGATATTAAAAGAATGCTTGCTTATTCTTCAATATCTCACGCAGGTTATTTAACAATTGGTTTGGCAGCAGGAAATTATGAAGGTGTTGCAGGGATAATCTTTTATCTTGCTGCTTATACTTTTATGAATCTTGGTGCATTTGGTATTGTAGCTTTGATTGAAGGAAAGAATGAAACAAATCTTTCAATTAAATCTTATGCAGGACTTGCTTCACAGCATCCGATGCTTGCTGCTATGCTTGCAATTTTCATGTTTTCGCTTGCAGGTATTCCGCCGTTTGCAGGATTCTTTGGTAAATATTATATCTTCATTGCTGCAATTAAAGCTGATCTTGTCTGGCTGGCAGTTGTTGGTGTTGTGTCAAGTTTAATAAGTGTTTATTTCTATTTACGGATTGTTGTGCTTATGTACTTCAAAGAATCTGAATCCGAATTATCTGTTCAAGTCACTAATGCGGGTTTATTCGCAGTTATTGTTTCGGTTTTACTTGTAATTGCTTTGGGATTAGGACCGGGAAACATAATTAATCTCATTACTGCGTTTCTGTAAAAATCATATTTTCAAATCTTTAATATCATATCTCTTTATTATTAATGATAGCGGAAGTATTTTAACATCAAAATTTTAATGAATAAATGATCCCACTATATTCTACAGAACAAATAAGACAAGTTGATGAGCTTGCAATTAAGAAGTTTGGTTTTTCCGGACCTGTTCTTATGGAGAATGCTTCTTTGGAAATTTATCGTCATCTTGAAGAAAAAGTTTTAAATAATGATAAGAACAAAAAGATTAGTTTTGCTTGCGGAAAAGGGAATAATGGCGGTGATGGATTTGCAGTAGCAAGGCATTGCATTAACAATGGGTATAATGTTAAAATATTATTTCTCGGTAAAGAAGAAGAATTAACTGAAGACTGCAAAATAAACTTCCACATTGTTTCGGGATATGAAAATCAATTTAAAAATGTTTCTTTAAAAAGATTCTCAACAGTTAAAGATATAAGCTGGATAAAAGATTGCGATATTATTATTGATGCTTTGTTGGGAAGTGGTGCTAAAGGAGAGTTGCGTGAACCTTACAAAAGTATTGTTGAGAAGCTGAATAGTTTTGATGCGTTTAAAGTTGCAATAGATATTCCGACGGGGCTTGATGCTGATACAGGTTTTGGTACAAATGTTTTTAAAGCAGATTTAACTATAACTCTTGGAGAATTTAAAAAAGGATTGTTCATTTCCGATGGTGCTTTTTATTCCGGGGAAGTGGTAAAAGGAGGAATTGGAATAAGTGATAAATTCTATGATGAGTTAAATAGCAAAGATTATATAATTGAACCGGAAGATGTTTTTAGAAATCTTCCAAAAAAGAAAAAGAATATTCATAAATATTCTGCTGGCAAAGTTTTAACAATAGCCGGTTCGGGTAAAATGCCTGGTGCAGCAGTTCTAACTTCAAAATCGGTGCTTAAAACAGGAGCTGGAGCTTCTGTACTTTCTTTTCCAAAGTCTGTAAGAAAATTAGTTCATAAAAATCTTACAGAAGTTATTGTTGATGCTTATGAAGATAATGATGAACATTTTTCTTCTAAGGTTATCTCTTCACTTAAAGAAAGAATAAAATGGGCAGATGTAATTGCAATCGGGTCAGGTTTGGGAAGAGATGATGAAACTCTTGAAGGAATTTTTAAACTGATCAAATCAATTAAATCAAAATTCCTGGTTATTGATGCTGATGCAATTTATGCAATCAATAAAAGATATAAAGATTTAGATCTTACAAAATTTGTTCTTACACCTCACTTAGGTGAGTTTTCCAATCTGGTTGGAATTCCCCAGGAGGAAATTAAAAAAGATATTTTGAGATACGGAAAAGATTTTGTAAAAGAAACCGGTTCACATCTTATATTAAAAGGTGCTCCTACAATTATTTTTCTGCCATCCGGTGAAGCATTAATAAACTCAGCCGGAAATCCGGGAATGGCAAAGTTTGGTACAGGCGATGTTTTAACAGGGATTATTGCCGGCTTTCTATCTCAATTAAAAGATATTGAAAGCTCAGTAATTACAGGGGTTTATTTACACAGCTTATCTGCTGATTTGTTAATTAAAAAATTTACAGAGTACAGTTACGTTGCAACTGATATTATGGAAAATTTGCCTAATGCTATAAAGTTTTTGAGAAAAAGTTTTGCTTAGATTTTTAGAGAAAAGGAAAGTCATTTTTGTTTATACACCACTTGTTATATACTGGATTGTATTGCTGGCTGCAACATCTTTTCCAACAATTAATGTTCCTACTACTGATGTAAGCGATAAGGCATATCATTTCACAGCTTATTTTGGTTTGGGAGTTTTACTTAATCTCACTTTAGTTTTTCAAAATAAATATCTTACATTGAAAAAGAAGAATGCATTTTATACTGTTTTAATCGGCAGCATATATGGAATTTTTGATGAAGTCCATCAATATTTTATACCGGGAAGATCCATGGAGTTCATGGATTTTACTGCTGATTTTATCGGTTTGGTTTTAGCGGTGATTATCATAATATTTTTAATGAGACTATATCATTATAGTCCCGGAGAAAAAAAACTTACATAAAATTCTCTGCAAGAATAATCACTTCTTTAATAAATGCGATATAATTACTTCATTAAATAATTAAATATTCATAAATTAATGTTCACAAATCGGATATAAAAAAATAATTAGGATAAAAAATTGAAGAATCAAATTTTACTTTTAATAATTCTAATCTTTCCTTTTTCTGTTTACGCACAGGAGGCAATTATCCTGACGCTGGATAAAAGTATTGAACTTGCATTGGAAAATAATCACGATCTTAAACTTGCAAAGCTGGAAAAATTAAAAGCAGATGAACTTGTTGATGAAGCATGGGGTTCATCTGTGTTTCCTCAGATTTCCGGTTTTGCAGATTACAGCAGAGCCATTAAGCGTGGTATAATAACAATTGAAACTCCAGTATTCAGCGGTTCTTTTCCCCAGGGCACGGAAAATACTCTTACGGTTGGAGCCACGCTTGAACAACCTTTGTTTACGGGCGCTATTTTCCTTGCTGTAAGAATTGCTGAAACTTATGCAGAAGTTCAGGAAAAATTTGTTGATGCTTCAACATCCGAAGTTGTTGTAAATGTTAAAAAAGCATATTACTCTGTTCTTCTTTCAAAAGAAGTTCTTGAACTGGCTAAACAGAATCTAAAGCTTGCCGAAGATAATCTGAAAAATACAGAATCAATGTTTAATGCAGGAGTAGTTCCTGAATATGATTATGTGAGAGCTAAAGTGCAGATGCAAAATCTTATTCCTGAACTTCAGGCTGCTGAAAATTCTTATAAACTAGCTCATAATCTTTTAAAGCTTGTAACAGGAATTGATCTTTCAAAAGAGATTGTAATTAATGATTCGCTTTCATTTAAAGAAAATAATATTGCAGAAAGAGATGAGATTTTTAATGATCTGATTACTAAGAATCATTCACTTAAGCAGCTTGAATTACAAATTAAACTTCAGGATGATGCTGTATCTTATGAGTTCACAAAACATTTTCCCGAACTTTATTTTAATAGTAACTGGCAAACATCTGCACAGGAAAATGATCCGCGCTCATTTAATAAATGGAGATATAACAATTCTGTTTATGTAGGATTTAATCTTAAGATACCTATATTCGATGGATTTCAGACAACATCTAAAGTTGAACAGGCAAAGATTGATCTTGATAAAGCAAATGAAGAGTATAATAAAACTACTGAAGTGCTGAAAAACAATCTTGAGGAAATTCTTCTTTCAATTGATGAAACACAAAAAAGACTTACATCTTATGATGCCACAATTGACCAGGCACAACTCGCATATGATATAGCTTTAAAAAGATATTCAAGTGGTATTGGAACTCAGCTTGAGACGATTGATGCGATGGTCTCATTAACAAGAGCAAGAGTAAATTATTATAACGCTATTTATGAATATAATATTTTTAATGCGCAG
>CAYNUV010000154.1:0-7075 GCA_964400245.1 uncultured Ignavibacteriaceae bacterium | reverse complement strand
CCGGCACAAGCTCCTTTTGGTCCGAATAGCTTTTCAAAATCTTTCCATCTATCCGGAGTTAAAGGATGAAAAGTGAATTTAACTTCTTTCATTTCCGGTTTCTTTCAATAATTTCATAAACAGGTTTGTTGTCACCGAAAACCTGCCATTCCTTAATCTTTCCATTTTCAACAAGTGCCCGCCATGCAGCATTAATTTCCCAATGGTTTTCTCCGGCTTCTTCTTTTGATAATGAATATGTTCCACTTGCTTTGCCGGTAAACATAATTTTGTTTTCATTATCATAAATCTCATCAAAGTCTATCTTATAATCGGGGAACATCCCGAGATAATTTTTCCAGCCTTTTATCATCACTTCTTTTCCTCTGAAAATATTTCCAAGACTATCGGTGAACTTGTGATCGTCGGAAATCATTTCAGATATCAAATCAACGTTACGGTTATTTATTGCTGTTATAAACCTGATTACGGCTTCAACTGATTCGGATAACATTTTTATTCCGGGTAATATTTTTCTAAGAAAAACTTTTCAACCAGATATTTTTCTTTCCAGTTTTTATTGATACGATCAAGAAGAATTCCTTCCCCTGCGCCAAATGAATAAAAGCAAATTCTTCCGTTATCTTTTAAACTAAACTTTTTAAGCTGATTAAAAATATTTTCCCTAAGCTCATCTGCCACTTCATAGAAAGGTTTGTAATCTTTAAGCTCTTTTAACTCTTCGGAGGGTTCATAGTGAGAAATCATATCCGCTAATTTGTATTCAGTATATCTGGCAATACCTTCCTGCCAAAGCTGAAACGAAAAATATTTATATTTTTTTTCATTAAGTAATTCTTTGAAATTATTCCTTTCTTCCATATAGGCAGACAAATCTCTGTTAAAAAGTCTACTGTCTTGTGGAAAAGGAATCAATAATTTTAATAAAGCGTCAGCTAAAATTTTATACTGTGTGTTTACTTTTTCGTCTTCATAAGGAAAAGGATAATTGAGCATCCACATTCCTGTTTCATCTCCGCCGGAAAGATCAAGATCATTTACGCTTGAGTAATAATCTAGCTGAGAATATTGCAGCTGATGAAAATGTTCATGCAGAATTGTGATTATCCAGTTAACAGAAGATTTTCCCGTGTTCTCCGGCGTTCCCACAACAATTGTAGAAAGACCATTTACTGCCGGAAATGTTGCAAGAAATGTTTTATCAAAAATTCTTTTCCTAAAATAAACATTGCTTTTTAAAAGTGAATCAAAACCAATCAGTTTAAAATCATCTGAGGGCGAAGGGTGGTTGATTAAGAATTCATTTTCATCATAGACAAGAAGAAGTGCAAAGGGAGCTTTATCCCAATCTTCCCAGATTTTATTGCCATACAGTTCTGCAATCCTGTAAGCTTCTGCTATTCTTATTTTATCTTCATACCTGAAGTCAGGAATTGTATCGGCTTTAATAAATATAGATGAAAGAAGAAAAGTAAAAAGTATTTTTTTCATTTTTTGCCGATATAATTTTGAGTAACCATAACTTACTGAATAATAGATATTCCGACAAAACAATTTATATATACGGTATTTTTTTGTGGTTAATAAGAATAAAACTACTTACCTTTGAAGAAATTATTTTAGAATCTTCAATTTCACACAAACTTTGGGAAGGATTTATTGTGAGCATTAAAGAAAAATTCAATAATCTGAAATCGGGATTTCATCATTCTTTCTGGGTAGCCAACATTATGGAGCTGTTTGAAAGAATAGCTTATTACGGGCAGGCAACTATCCTTAGTATTTTTCTTCGCAATCATTTGAAGTTTAGTGAAGTTGAAGCCGGACAGCTTTCTTCAATCTTTGGAGGATTGATATACTTCCTCCCAATCTTTGCAGGTGCTCTTGCAGATAAGTTTGGTTTTAAAAAAGCTTTTTCATTTGCATTCTTCATACTTGCGATCGGTTATTTTTTAATTGGTTCAACGGGGATGCAAGCGTTTGCAGGCTGGTATGATAACTTTGGTTTATTTCCCGCACTTACAGTTATTCTAATATTTACAGCCATTGGTGGTTCGTTCATAAAACCCAGCGTGCTTGGAACTGTTGCACTTACAACAACACAGGAAACAAAATCCTTAGGTTATGCAATTTATTACTGGCTGGTAAATATCGGCGCAGCTATAGGTCCGTTGATCGCTTACTTTGTAAGAGACAGCATCGGGATAGAATTTGTTTACCTTGTATCAGCGATAAGCTGTTTTCTTATGTTCATTTCAACAAGATTTTTCTTTAAAGAACCTGAGAGCAGGAATGGAAATGAAAATAAAACCGTAAGCCAGGTATTAAAGAACATGATGTTTGTTCTTTCGAATTTCAGGTTTGTAATTTTTCTTCTCATCTTTTCATTATACTGGCTTATGTTCTGGCAGATATTCATTATTGTACCATTTTATATTACAGATTTTATTTCTGCCGATGCCCCTTTTGAGATTATCGAATCTGTTGATGCATGGGGAATAATTCTTTTACAATTGCCGATAAACAGGTTATCAAAAAGACTTGCACCAATTACTGCAATAACAACCGGATTTTTTATTTCAACTCTTTGCTGGGGAATTATTTTAATGAATCCAACCATTCCTCTTTTTATTGCCGGAATAATAGTCTTCTCTCTTGGAGAACAAATTCAGGCTCCACGTTATTATGAATATATTGCCGATCTTGCCCCGAAGGGGCAGGCAGCTTTATTTCAGGGATTTGCTTTTTTACCGGTTGCTATCGGCTGGTTCTTTGGAGGAACACTCGGTGGTTGGTTATATCAATCCTATGCAGTTAAGTCAGATAACCATTCACTAATTTTCATTACGCTGATCGGGATAGGTTTGATTGCAACTTTCCTTATGTTTTTATACAATCTTTTTATAAAGAAAAATTCTTAGGCCTTTCTTTAGTATTTGATTATTGACTTTTAAATTCTTTCTACAGAAATTAATTTTATACCAAGATCTCGTATTTTAATAAGAAGAGAATAAAGAGCAGCCTGATCTTTTATCTTGCCTTCAAGAATACATTCATCATCCTTAGAATCTGAAACTTTCATTCCATCAAACCAGGAGGTAAAACTTTTTGTTGTTGATCCTCCGTCAATCTTTATTCTGTATTTAATATTTTCGCAGCATTTTTTCATTTCCGTTCTCCTGAAATACACTCCTAAAATTTCAACTTCCTAAACATAAACCAGGAACAAAGCAATAGCATTGAACAAAGGTTTATTTTGGGGTTTAAATGATGATTCCCTGGTAAACTATTTGAAATTCAAAGGTTTGCAGTTGGATTATTAGTATGTTTTAGAAGCTGCTTTATTTTTTAATTATAAATATTGGAAATGAACCGGTTCTTCCGAAAAACTCAGGATACTTTTCTTCAAGCTTCCAGATCAGGTTTAAGATTTTCCTGCCAAATAAAAATTTGTGTATCCAGAATTTTAAAAAGTGTGTATGCAGACTTCTCCATACTTTCAATTCAATTTTAAAAGGGAAGTTCTGCTGCTTAAGCCATTTATAATTGTGCGAGTGGAAATACAATCCCGGTGCCGTATCAATAATTTTATTTTTAATTAATTGCCGTTTAATAATTCTGAAGATTCTTTTTAAAGCACGAAAAACCTGGACGGGAAAAATTGAAATGTTCATCAGGATAGAATTCCATCCCCAGCTATAAATAATAACAGCATTAGAACCGGGTTTCTGCACCCTGTAAATTTCTTTTATTGCTGCTGCCTGTAAATCCTTAGGAACATGATAAATTGTATGAAGTGAAACCACTGTATCAATTGAGTTATCTCTTATTGGCAAATTGGTAACATCACCCAGGATATAAATTCCTTTTTCACCAAGTTTGTTTTTTGCCTGCAATAAAGCACGGAAAGAAATATCAACACAAACCCGGTAATCATAATTTTCGGAGTAAGTTAAATATTCCTCATACTGAATCGGGCCGGAAGCAACATCCAATAGATATTTCCCCGAGTTTGAAATATACCTGTTGGTTCTCAACCTGCAGTTTTTAATGTAATCCCGGGAAACATCTCTTAGATCTTCAAATAATCTTGCATCTGTAAAATTCTTATCTGATTCCTGCTGCCAGCCAATATCATCATAGAAATCTTTTACTGCATCCTTATAAAAATTTTTCCCCGGATCAATTTTTATTTTTTCCTTATCAACTATTATCGCAAAATTATTAAGCATCCGAATAATACCGGATTGAACCGCATAAGCCACTGAGTAATCTTCATTAATAAATGCAGAGTCTATTTGTGCTTCAACAACTCTTCCATCATAGTAAAAAATGCTTTTACTTCTTATAGAATTATTTAAATCTTTAAGTGATTGATCTGAGATCACGGAGAGATTTTGTTTTGTTATCGGGCATTTTAGAAAATCAATATTTTTCAGTAAAGTCATTTCAATTTTTTTACTCCTGAATTTTCTTTGCTAAAAATAGCGATGATTTGGAAATATAATAAGGATTGGGTTTATGTTAAAGATTACTTAGTTCTGATTTCTATCATTTTATCGTATTCAACATCGTTAGGTTCCCACAATTCAATTTTGTTACCTTCAATATCAAGAATATGAACGAACTTTCCGTATTCATAAACTTCAATACTATCAACAACGGTTACACCTTCTTTTTTTAATTCTTCAATGAGCCATTCAAGATTTTCCACGCGGTAGTTTATCATAAATTCTTTTTCGGAAGGCTCAAAATATTTTGTGTTTTCAGTGAAGGGACTCCACGCTGTAAATCCTTTTTTAATTCCATCGTCTGCCTGGCGCCATTCAAAGCTTGTCCCGTATTTATCTGTGTTAAGCCCAAGATGCTTTGAGTACCATTCCTTAATCTTATCAGGATTTTTGCATTTAAAGAAAACTCCGCCTATTGAAGTAACTCTTTTCATTTTATCCATCTCTTGTTTAGTTATGTTCTGCCTTAAAGAAAAACCGAGTACAAAACAAACAATTGCAGTTATTAAAAGCAAAGATAATGTTTTCATTTTTCTACCTTTGATTAAGAATGTGGGCTTAAGGAGAACCTGGTAAACCGTTAAAACGGTTAATATTATTTTTTTTCTCACTAGCCCACGACTTTAAGTCGTGGGTTACTTAAAAACAAATATTGAATAACCGTTTCAACGGTTTAAATTTATCATTCACGGATTTTTCACAAACTCATAAGTAGTAAACTCTATAAAGGGATGTACACTCAGAGTAAATGATTTAACTTTATTTTCATCAGTTACAAAAGGGAAAACTCTTACTCCATAAATAGGATCATTGAATGTACAAACAAACCTGTTTCCGCCAAGGCACTCAAGGTTTCCTTTTAAATTTGAATGATGCTCAAAACTTATTTCAAGAGCTTCTCCGTTTTTTTTAATATCGGCATAACCGTAAACATCATTTAAATATTTTCCTGTGTATTCATTCAAATCAATGGAAGGTTCTAGATGCAGATTCACAGAATCACGAAGTTCTTTATTTCTTTTTTCTTCATTAGCTCTTCCTGAACCAAAGCCTTCGTAATAGAAATCACTGTAATTTCTATACGGAAGACCGAGGAATGCATCAACAATTTCCCATTTGAGTGCAACGAACAAACCGCTCTGATCGGTATTTGTTAGTACAACAACTCCAAGATTTTCTTCAGGGACTAATGTAACAGAAGTAACAAAACCATTTACTCCGCCTGTATGCTCTACAAGTTCTTTTCCTTCATAATCCTGCAGCTCCCAGCCAAGGGCATAAAGCGAGTAATGCTGTTTATTAAACGGATGAGAAATTCTGCCCACAATAGATGCCGGCTTGCGGGTTCTTTTAATAACCGACGGAGAAATAATGCTTTCGTCTCCTTCGAGTTTGCCGTTGTTAAGCTGTGCAATAATCCAGTTGCTCATATCTTTAACAGATGAACCGATGCTTCCGGCAGGCGCAAGGTTATCAATATAAGGGATAGGAATCGGAGTTGTAATACCATCAATAAAAGTATGGGGAGCTGCAACATTATCTGCATTCTTTAATTCTTCTGATAAAGTTAATGTGCGGTTCATCTCTAAAGGAATGAGAATTTTTTCCTTAAGAAATTCACTCCAGGTTTTGGCGCTTATCTTTTCTATTATTTTTGCTGCTATTGCATAACCGGCATTTGTGTATCCCCATTTAGTTCTGAAGCTGTACTTTGGTGTAAGCTGTCCAAACTTCTGAACGACTTCATCCATTGTTAAATCGGAAGTCCAGTACATAAAATCACCCTGGAAAGTTTCCATTCCCATCCTGTGAGAAACGATGTCTGTAAGATTTAATTCTTTTGCAACCCAGAGATCTTTCATTGTAAAATCCGGCAGGTACTTTTGCACTTTATCATCGAGTGAACATTTGCCATCATTCTCCAGCATTGCAAGAAGAGTTGCAGTAAATGCTTTTGTATTTGATCCGATCATGAACAAAGTATTCTCATCAACCTTATCATCCTTTCCTGCTTCACGAAGTCCATATCCTTTCATCACAACAACTTCTCCATCTTTAACAACACAAACAGCAACACCGGGAATCTGCCAGGTAGTTAATGCTTTTTCAACATAAGCATCAAGACTGTCGGTAATGAAAGAGGGAAGTTGTGTTTGGGAATAGTGGGTTATAAATGATACAATTAAGATTATTAAGGTAAGGACTTTTTTCATGATTAAACCAAGAGGTATTTATGATTGATTTGATAAGATAAAGAGAGATGGAGGATGATATAAAAATATAGATAGATTTTTAGGCATTGCCTATTTCGAAATATTTTTTTCTAAAAAGTTTTTGGCTCTTTGATAATAACTCTTTGTACCGTCGCGAAAGTTCATCAATAGAAATATCGTTAAATTCTTTATTTGTCTCAAGAATAACATCACTAACAAGAGATCTAATCTCTTCTTCCTCTTTACTTACAGGATTTAAATATAACGTTAGTGTTATTAGCTTGGTATTCAATTCATCTTTTATTACTGCCATTTTTTTATAATTTTTTCCTTGTTTTTTATATGAAATTA
>CAYNUV010000153.1:0-7087 GCA_964400245.1 uncultured Ignavibacteriaceae bacterium | reverse complement strand
ATTCTGTTCATAAATTTTTCCTATGTTTATATTGTGCAGTTAAACGTACAATATTTCGCACAATATATCAACAAAACCATAATTACTCGTAGCACAGATTACTAATCTGCGTTACGATACTTGGCAATAGCATCCGCACAATTCTCCCCATCAATTGCTGCAGAGACAATTCCTCCTGCGTAACCTGCACCTTCTCCGCAGGGAAATAATCCTTCAATCTCAATGTGCATTAAAGTTTCTTTATCCCTTGGAATTTTTATTGGTGAGCTTGTCCTGCTTTCTGGTGAAACAATCTGTGCTTCTTCAGTAAAATATCCTTTCATCTTTTTGTTAAAGATGAGCAGAGCTTTTTTAAGATTCTTTGTCATGAAAGAAGGCAATGCTTCGTGAAGCGGTGCGGAAGTTAATCCGGGAATGTAGGATGATTGCGGCAAAGATGAAGATTGAATTCCTTTTACAAAATCTGTTACACGCTGTGCAGGTGCGCTTTGTGTTTTTCCTGCAAGTTCAAATGAGAGAGTTTCAATTTCCTGCTGTAATTTCAATGCTGAGAAAGGGTATTCATTATCATATTTCCGCCAATCTTTTTCATCAACAGATACAACAAATCCTGAATTAGCAAAAGGAGAATCTCTCCTTGAAAGCGACATTCCGTTTACAACAATTTCTCCCGGGGAAGTTGCAGTCGGAACAATTATTCCACCCGGACACATACAGAATGAATAAACTCCCCTTCCGTTTATTTCACAGGCGAGGTTATAACTTGCAGCAGGAAGTGCTTCCTGCTTTTCTTTTGTGTGATATTGAATTTCATTTATCAATTGCTGGGGATGTTCAATCCTTACTCCAAGAGCAAATGGTTTTGGTTCAATCTTTACATTTTTTTTATGAAGTAGATAAAATATATCCCTCGCTGAATGTCCCGTTGCAAGAATAACAGCATCACCTAAGAATTCCTTTTCATTGTTTACAGTTACTCCAAGAATCTTTTTTTCATTTAAAATAAAATCAGTTACCCGTGAGTTGAAATGAATTTCTCCCCCGCAATTAATTATAGTTTCTCTTATTGATTTTACAACATCGGGTAACTTATTTGAACCGATATGAGGATGTGCATCAATCAAAATATCCTTTGCCGCACCATGATGAACAAGAATATTTAAGACTTTTTTAACATCTCCCCTTTTTGTTGAGCGTGTGTAAAGCTTACCATCACTATAAGTTCCGGCACCTCCTTCACCAAAACAATAATTGGAATCCGGATTAACAATATGGAATTGTTGTATTGCCCTTAAATCTTTTCTTCTTGATTGAACATCTTTTCCTCTTTCAATTATAATTGGTTTTATCCCAAGTTCGATTAATCTTAAAGCTGCAAACATTCCGGCAGGTCCACAGCCAATAATTAAAACTCTTTTATTTCCTTTAACAGGATTATACTCAAATTTAATTTCCTCATTGGCAGGATTTTCATTTATATAAACATCACACAAAACCCTGAATAAAGGATTTCTGCTTCGTGCATCAATTGATCTTCTGACCGGAACAACAGCGGTTAACTCAACAAGATTAAGCTTAAGTTTTTCTGAAGCGGATTTGTATAAAAAATCTTTGTCATTAAGATTTTCAGGAGGAACGATAAGTTCTATTTGCTTTATCATAAGGTCCTCTGTTTATGAGGAAATTTATAATTAACAATTGACTATGAATATGATTTTAATTTTTAATTCCTGCCTTGCCGGCAGGCAGGTTTAATTGTTAATTGTTCAATGACCTTTAACCCAACCGCCATCAACGTGTATTGTATTGCCGGTTAAATATCCTGCATTTTCTGAAGCAAGGAAAACTGCAACGGAAGCTATTTCGTGCGGTAGTGCAAGCCTGCTCATCGGAACCTGCTTAGCCATCTCTGAAAGAATCTCTTCATGGGATACTTTTTCTCTTTTTGCTCTTTCGACAGCAAGCTCATAAAGTCTGTTCGTTAATGTAAAGCCCGGAGCCAAGCTGTTTGCAGTAATATTAAATTTGGCAACTTCATTGCTCAATGATTTTGTAAATCCTACGACTCCCATCCTTAAAGAATTTGATAAGATAAGGTTATCAATAGGTTGTTTAACTGTGATTGAAACAATATTTACTATTCTTCCCCACTCTTTAAGGATCATATCCGGCACAACAAGATTGCAGAATCTTACAGCACTGAGAAGCACCTGCTCAAAAGCAGTTTGCCAGTTGGTTTCTGAAAGATCTTTGAAATAACCGGATGTTGGTCCGCCACAATTATTTACAAGAATATTAATATCACCGAATTCTTTTTTAACAGAAGCAACTGTTGCTTCAATATCTCTCGCTTTATTAAGATCACAAACACACCAGAAAGGGTCTATATTGTGTTTAGCTTTTATCTCAGCCGCAGTTTTAATTAAATCATCTTTAGTTCGTGAGCATATAGCAACATTACAACCTTCGGAAGCAAATAACGTTGCAATCGCTTTTCCTATTCCTTTGCTTGATGCAGTAACTAAAACAGTTTTATTTCTCAGTCCTAAATCCATTACGATTTCCTTCTTATACTTTAATTACTTATTCAAATTTACCGTTTGTTTAGTAAACCGTTAAAACGGTTAATAATTTAATTTTTATTATTTAACCGACGACTTAAGTCGTGGGTTACTAAAAACCAAACTTAATCAACCGTTTCAACGGTTTTTAAATAAACAATTTGAAGAAATTATTTAATCATTTCAATGACATAAAAATATTAATAACACCTACTCTTATCATCATTACTGCAATAGCTGCAAGAAGAAGAGAAGCTATTTTTGCAAAAGCCCGTGAACCTCCTTCGCCAATTAACTTAATGAGCCACTGAGAATTAAACAAAACAAAACCAACAATAATAAAATTCAAAACCATAGAAAGTATGGTTGTAAGATAACCGAAATTATCAACTAAAATAAGAATTGTAGTTAAAGCGGCGGGACCCATTATAAGCGGAATTCCAAGTGGAACAACTCCGATATCTTTACCGGGATTTCTTCTTTTTTCTGGTGAAGTAATTATATCACTAATAGAAAGTACTAAAAGAATAATTCCACCGGCAATCCTGAAATCATCGATGGTAATACCGAGAAAATTTAAGATAAGTTTACCGCCTCCAAGAAAAATATTTGCAACAATGAAAGCAGCAAGTATAGCCTCGATAATTAATCTCTTTCTTTGAGCTTCAGATATTTCCTGAGTGTACCCAAGAAAAATCGGGGCTGTACCAATAATATCAATCGCTACAAATAATGGAATAAAGGAGAGTAAAAAGGTTTCAAAAGTCATTATGAATTTAATTCCTTAAAAAAATCTTTCTTCTTAATCATAATCGTAATCTTACTCGATTCTATAATCCGATTACGAGTAGGATTACGATTACGATTAAGAAATAATTTATTTGCTTATGCCTCTTGTACTGTTATCAATAAATTTAAGGATATGTTTTATCTCATCGGTTAGTATAATATTGTTTTTTATTTTTTCAACAGCCTGGGAAACATTTAATCCTGAATGATATAAAAGTTTAAATGTTTGTTTTAGAATTTCAAGAGTACCATCAGAAAAACCTGCCCTCCTTAATCCAACAATATTCATTCCTTCATATTTCATCGGGTTACCTGAAAACAAACCGTAAGGCAAAACATCTTTAACTACCATTGAATGAGCACCAATCATTGCATAAGCACCAATCTTTACAAACTGATGAACACCTACCAAACCACCAAGCCTTACAAAATCCTCAATCTCAACATGCCCTGCTAAAGCAACACTGTTAGCAAAAATGCAATTACTGCCAATCACACAATCGTGTGCAGCATGTGAATAAGCCATAAACAGACATTCATTACCTATTAAAGTTTTGTTATCCGGTGAAGTGCTGCGGCCTATAGTTACGCATTCTCTTATAGTATTTCCATCTCCAATAACTGCCTCAGTATATTCCCCGGAAAATTTTAAATCCTGTGGAAGAGCAGCAATAACAGCTCCCTGGAAAATTGTATTGTTCTTACCTATTCTTGCGCCGGACTTAATTGTAACATTGTTATAAATTTTCGTTCCTTCCCCAATTGTAACTTTAGATTCGATAATTGAGAACGGACCTACTTCAACATCTGATGCTATTTCAGCATCATGGCTAACGATGGCAGTCGGATGAATTAAAGGCATAAAATTAAATCAGTTACATTTTAAGTTTTGAGTAAAGAAAATTTTTCAGGCATTAACCATTTTTTCTGAAACAATTCTTTCGGTATCAAGAGCAATAACTAATTCTTCATTTGTAGGAATTCGCAAAACAGCCGTTCTTGATGAAGCAGATGAAATTATATTTTCATTATTCATATTTTTTTCTTCATCCATTTCGATTCCAAGAAATTTAAGATCGGTGCATACTTCTTTTCTTACTTCAGAAGCATTCTCACCTATACCGCCCGTAAACACTAATGCATCAAGTCCGCCCATTGCGGCAGCATAAGACCCAAGATATTTTTTTATCCTGTAACAGAAAAGATCGAAAGCCTGCTTAGCTCTTTTATTTTCTTTAATAGCAGAAAGGATTTCTCTCATATCACTGCTTTCTCCACTAATGCCGATGAGACCACTGTGTTTATTTAACAATGTACCTGCTTCATTTAAAGAGAGCCCTTCCTTTCCCATAATGTAAAGGATTAAAGAAGGATCGAGATCGCCGCTTCTTGTTCCCATTAACAAACCTTCAAGAGGAGTGAATCCCATACTTGTATCAATCGAAACACCATATTTTACAGCAGCCATACTGCAGCCGTTGCCAAGATGAGCAGTTATAATCTTCAGTTCGGATAAATCCTTTCCAAGAATTTCCGCAGCCTGTTTTGAAACATAGAAATGTGATGTTCCATGAAAACCATATCGCCTTATCTTATATTTTTTATAAAGTTCATAGGGAATTCCATACAGATAAGCTTTTGGTGGCATAGTGCTGTGGAAAGCTGTATCAAACACACTGCATTGAGGAGTTCCGGGTAATGTTCTTTTAACAGCAAGAATACCTTTAATGTTTGGCGGATTATGAAGAGGAGCGAGTTCAATGTTATCCTGTAAAACCTGTATTACCTCATCTGTTATCAAAACGGAATCTGAAAAAGTTTCACCACCATGTACAACCCGATGTCCGACAGCTTCAATATCTTTTTTATCTTCAATTACTCCATGATTTTTACTTAACATTACACCGAGTACATATTCAATCGCAATGTTATGATCAAGAATTTCTCCAACAATTTTTATTTCATCACCATCATATCGTTTATGAGTCAGGATCGCGCTGCTCATTCCAATTCTTTCAACCACTCCTTTTGCAAGAGAAATTTTTTCAACGCTGTCTATAAACTGGTATTTGATAGAAGAACTTCCGCAATTTAAAACCAATATTTTCATCGTTATTTTATAATATTTTTTTTACAAAGATTCACTAATAATATTTCCATTCTCATCATATTTATAAAATCCTTCACCTGTTTTTTTGCCCAACTTTCTTTCCCTTACAAGTTTTCTAAGAATTGGGCAGGCACGATATCTCGGCTCTCCAAGAGTTTTCCATAAAGTTTCCATCCATGCAAGAACTTCATCAAGCCCCATGCTGTCTGCAAGTTCAAGCGGGCCCATCTGGAAATTATACCCGAGCCTCATTGCTGTATCAATATCTTTAGCAGTTGCTACACCTTCAAGGAGAATATACATTGCTTCATTAAGCAATGGAACAATTGCTCTTGTTGTAACAAAGCCCGGATACTCATAAACCTCAACAGGAGTTTTGCCTATCCGCGCAGCAAAAATTTTTATTTTTTCTACTGTCTCGTTCGATGTATGCAGACATTTAATAAGCTCAACAACAGGAATTTTTGGTACCGGATTTAAGAAATGCATCCCGATTACTTTATCTGCACGTGTAGTGCATTCTGCAATTTTAGTTAAGCTTAATGTTGATGTATTTGATATGAATATTGTATCCTTTTCTGCAAGAACGTCAATCTTTTGAAAAATACTTTTCTTTAATTCAAAATCTTCATATACAGCTTCGATGACAAGATCGCACTGAGAAATTTTATCAAGCGTTGTATTCCAATTAATCCGGCTGAATATAGCTTTCTTTTCAGATTGAGTAATTGACCAACGGCGGATTTCCCTGTCTATCATTGAGGATAAAACTTCTTTTGCTTTCTCAAGATGTTTATGATCTTTTTCAATTAGATTGACTTCAAGTCCTGCTGCAGCAATTGTTTGTGCAATACCCTGCCCCATAACCCCTGCACCAATAATTGCAATATTATTTATTGCGCCTTCTTCATATTGACTCCTTCTTTCAAGAAGATCTTCAAGTTTTAGATTTTCGTTTTCCATTTTATTACTGAATTATATTGAAGAAATTAAAATTTAATTATCGCAGACATATATCAAAAATCTTTTTTATTAAAAATAAAAATTGCATATCCGAAAGCAGCAAACATAAAAGCTAATGAAGTAAGAATTGGTTGATAGTCTTCAATTTCTTTTCCGCCAGCGAGGTTCATTGTTACATTCCCCATCAGTTCGGAAGTTTTAGGAATTATGTAATAAAAAATTTCTATAAGTGATTTTAAAAATCCACTTCCAATTATTTTTCCAAACTCAACTTTACCAAAATAAAGAACAGGACTTAAAATAAGGAAAATAAAATATGCCGACATCATTCCTAAAACAGAACCCTGTGTAATAACTCCAAATAAAACAATTAAAGAATAAAGAACTGCAAAAGTGAAAGTGACCGGAAGTATAATACTAAGGAAAGCAAAATCGAAATTCCCAAACCTTAAAGAGATTACAAACCAAACACCAATAACGAGGAAAGAAACATTAATCAAAACTACTGACAATCCTCCAAGAAATTTTCCTGTTAATAATTGAGGACGTGAGATTGGCTTTGATAATAGAAGATCAATATTTCCTTTCTCAAGCATAAGCGGGACAAAGCTTGCACTTGAAAAAATTGAAAGTAAAATGCAAAGACTTGTTAATGGAGCTATTA
>CAYNUV010000152.1:0-7126 GCA_964400245.1 uncultured Ignavibacteriaceae bacterium | reverse complement strand
TTTCCCATCGATAAGTTTTCACCGAAAATTTTAATTACAATATCATCGGGGATTTTAAGAATATTTTCCGGAGTTTCTCCTGATAAAGTTTTATCCATTATAGCAGATAAAGCTCTTGCAGAAATTCCCTGCGGATTTTCTACAGCAAAATAAAATTTTAATGTGCCATTCTTTCCTTGCTTAGTCCAAACAAAAGCTCCTGATTCACAAAATGGAACTTTATTCTCTTCGGGAAAAGGCCGAGTTGCAATTTCAGATGGAACCTCTTTGAACTTATCTGCATAATCAATAAGAAAATTCATTCTTTCCTGTTTATCCGAAATTATTGAGAAATTTTCCAGGAGATTTTTTAATTTTTCAGGATAGCTACTCAAAAGTAAAAATCTTATTATTTAAAAACTTAAATATATTAGATACTTGATGCTGGATAGAATCCAGTATCAAATATCTGGAATTCATTTCTCAATAGGTACACCAACAAGATTACCCCACTCTGTCCAGCTACCATCATAATTCCGTACATTTTTATAGCCAAGCAAATTTGTCAGAACAAACCATGTATGACTGCTTCTTTCACCTATTCTGCAATATGCAACAATATTATCAGTTGGTTTTAAATTATTTTCTTTTTCATAAATTACTTTAAGTTCATCGGCAGATTTAAATGTGCCATCATCCGGATTAATTGCTTTTGCCCAGGGAATACTTTTTGCACCCGGAATATGTCCGCCTCTTAAAGCTCCTTCATTAGGATATTCCGGCATATGGAGGCGTTTACCGGAATATTCATCAGGACTTCTAACATCTACCAAAGGAAGTTTTTTATCAGTATGTTTTAATACCTGGCCCCGAAATGCCCTGATTTTTTTATCATCTCTTTCAAGTGCTCTGTATTTTGTTTTGGGATATTCAGGAACATCACGTGAAAGTTCTCTCCCTTCTTTTATCCATTTTATTCTTCCGCCATCCATAATTTTTGCATTCTTATGCCCGAATAACTGGAATACCCAAAAAGCATAACAGGCCCACCAATTGTTTTTATCGCCATAAAAAATTACTATGGTTTTTGATGTAACCCCGATCCTTGACATAAGATTTTGAAATCCTTTTTTGTCAAGATAATCTCTTCTAAGCTGATCATTAAGGTCAACTGTCCAATCAACGTGTACAGCTCCGGGAATATGTCCGGATGAATATAAAAGCTGATCTTCGTTTGATTCTATAATCCGGATGTTTTTATCATTCAGATTTTCAGCTACCCAATCTGTTGATACAAGAACATCGGGGTTAGCATAACCCCTGTTGTTTATTTCAGTCATATAACACCTCCTGATGAATGATTTATTCTATAAAAATATTAAACTTATTTTATAAAAAATAAACTAAATTTTTTCTCTCTCTGGTGTTGTAACATACCTCAATGGTTTTGAATTATTCTTAACATTGTTTTTACGTTTATTTAAAACAGCTGAAATGATAAAACCGAGTATTACTCCAATCATTAGTGTGCCTGTAAGCAAAATGATTTTAGGAAGTTCGGCGATATGCCAGAAAAATACCTGTAAACTTAGCGGCTCAGTATTTTGAACTACAAAAATTGTAAACAAAATAATGAGAATCATTAGAATTATAATTTTTGCTTTCATGTAACTCTCTTCTCGAATAGTTAATATTTTTTAAGTGGAAAGTATCTTGAACTCAGTATTTTTTATATGTAAATCTCTTTGAGGAAATGGAATTTCAACTCCATTCTGCCTGAACTTCTCAAAAACAGCATAATACAGTTGGCTTCTTAATACACCAGGACGATTTATATAAACAGTTGTCCATATTCTAAGATTAAATACAAGTGCATTTTTTCCAAAATCATCAAATAAAACATCAGGTTTGGGGTCTTTCAATACTCCATCATTCACTTCTGCAACTTCAAGTAAAAGCTTTTTTATTCTTTGCGGATCTTCTTTGTATGAAACCTTTACGGGAAAATTCAAGCGAATATTTCTATCTATATGGCTCCAATTAATTACTTTCGATGAAATAAAATCAGAATTTGGAACTATAATAGAAATGTTATCATTTGTAATAATAGTAGTAGCTCGCATTGAAATCTTTATTACATCACCCGATACATTTCCAACTTCAATTCTATCACCAACTTTAATTGGTCTTTCAAATAAAATTATAATACCGCTTACAAAATTATTAGTTATGTTCTGAAGACCGAATCCAATACCAATTCCCAATGCACCTGCAAGAATTGTTATAGCACTTAAGTCAATCCCAACCGTTTGTAAAACTACTATGAGACCGATAGCGAGAATTATATATCTGAAAATAGTCCCGGTGGCAACACGTACTCCAAGATCAATTTTGCTTTTTGCAAGCAGAGTATATACAACCCATTTTCTTATTTTTTTTGTTACATAAAAAAGAATGAATGTAAGAAAGATGAAATAAACTATTGTCCAGAGAGTTATTTCGGTTTTACCAATTGTTGTAACCGGTATGCTTAGGAATTCCCTTGCCTGGTAAAAAATATTTTTAATGTCTTCCCACATCTTTATAAATAGAGTATTAAAAATTAGTATTGGCGATTTATTTCAAAAAATACTTAAAAACCGCTTCAAAAAGAAATGTTAACTACTTCTCTACTAATTTAGTAGACTATTAAAGCGAGTAAGAATTGCTTTCTAAAAAAGCTAAGTATGGACTAAAAGCAATAATTAACCTTGGTAAAAAACCTTATGGAAAACCTGTTCTAATTTCAGAAATAGCTAGGGAAGAGCAGATACCGAAAAAATTTTTGGAGGTGATTTTGCTTGAGCTGAAAAACAATGGCTACCTTCAAAGTAAAAAGGGCAAAGGCGGAGGTTATTACCTGGTTAAAAAGCCCAAGCATATTTACATTGGAAATATTATCAGGATTCTCGATGGTCCGCTCGCCCCGATTAAATGTGTTAGTAAAAGTGCTTTCGTTCCTTGCAGCGATTGCAAAGATGCGGAAACCTGTTACGTAAGATGGATAATGAAGTATGTAAGAAATGTTATTTCCGATGTTCTTGATAAAAGAAACTTGTATGATCTTATTAATAAAATAAAATACTAAATGAGTTATGGCGCTGTGGCCAAGTGGTTTAAGGCGAGGGTCTGCAAAACCTTTATCGGCGGTTCGAATCCGCTCAGCGCCTCTGTTGTAAACTAAAATAGATTATCAGAGATAGTGAAGAATAAAACAGGTGTTCCGGGTTTTGTTTATTTGCCGGTAAGATTTATAAGATTAAGATTTTATCAATCTTATTCGGAACGTGAGGATGTTGGAGACTGTTGTATTAGATGTCTAATGAACGTAATAGAAGTGATTACGGACATTATTAGTAAAAAAAAATTATATAAAGTTATTAATAAAATCTAATTTTTTTAACGAATACTCTATCAATTTAGTAGAGTATTAAGGAGGCATTAAATGAAAAAAATAAAAATATCTTTTTTCCTGGTTTTGATTGCATGGAATTTCAGCAACGCACAATTTGCAGTTGTTACAAACAGCGATCTGGATTTAAAAATCGGCGGCGATGTTCAGGTTGATTCCAGAAATTACATTGATAACCCCATTGCAATTAAAAATAATTTCTTGGTTAGACGGGTAAGAATGGACTTCCGCGGAACATATGCAAAAATTGTTGAATTTCGTTTGCTGCCAAGTTTCGGCCAGGGCAGAGCAGAAATTGACGATGCTTATGCTTCAATCTCATTTTCCCCTGCTCTTAAACTAAAAGCCGGAAAATTCAAAACTCCGTTAGGGTTGGAAAGATTGCAATCTCCTACCAATAATTTTTTTATTGAAGCAGGTTTGCCAAATAACCTTATTCCAAATCGCGATATAGGGTTTGAACTTTCAGGAGTTCTTATCAACAATATAGTTAATTACTCAGCAGGAATTTATAACGGTGTAATTGATGGAGGAACTGAAGATACCGAGAATGATCTTAACAAAGAAATTACCGGAAGAATTTTTCTTCTGCCGTTTAACCAGGATAAGGAATCATTCTTAAACAAGCTTGGTTTTGGAGTGGCTGTATCAAGTGGAAAGCAGAACGGAACTATTGCGAATACAAGACTTTCAACATACAGAACTGTTGGTCAAAATACTTTTTTCAGATTCAGGGACAGTGTAATAGCACAAGGAAGCAGAAGCAGGATAGTACCACAAGCTTATTTATATACAGGAAGATTTGGTTTACTGGGTGAATATGTAATAAATAATCAAAATATAACAAGAAATCTTTCTTCTACAGAAGAAACAACCCACAGCTGGCAAGCTAATTTTTCCTTTTACTTACTGATGATGATGCTTCTTATAACGGAGTAAAGCCGAGATCTAATTTTAATACTGAAACCGGTGAATGGGGCGCATTTGAATTAGTGTTCAGAATTAATAGTTTATCCGTAGATGATAAAGTCTTCACGGTTTTTGCCAACGCGAACAACTCGGCTAAAAGTGCAGATGAGTGGGCTGTTGGTTTCAACTGGTATCTGAACCCGATTTTAAGAATATCTCTGGATTATGCAAACACTACTTTTAAAGCTTTTGGAAACAATGTTGCTTTGCCCGATGAGAAAATAGTATTAACCCGTATTCAGGCAGCTTTTTAAACAAAAAATTTACTAATATGAATTAAGGAATTACAATGAAAACTAAAACAAATAAATACATATTGGGTTTAATATCTATCTTATTGATGCTGATCAGTATAAGTTGTGAAAAGCAGGCAGATAATAAAAAAGAAATCACCTTATTAAATGTTTCCTACGATCCTACGAGAGAGATGTACCAGGAATTTAACAAAGCATTTGCAAAATATTGGTTTGAAAAAACCGGCGTTAACGTAACTATAAACCAGTCTCATGGAGGTTCCGGAAAGCAAGCCCGTTCTGTTATAGACGGACTTGAGGCTGACGTTGTTACTCTTGCACTTGCTTATGATATAGATGCAATAAGTAAAATAGGAAAACTCTTAGCCCCAGACTGGCAGCAAAAATTCGCAAATAATAGTTCGCCTTATACATCTACATTTGTATTTTTAGTCAGGAAAGGGAATCCAAAAAAGATAAAAGATTGGGATGATCTTACAAGGGATAATATTTCTGTCATAACTCCAAATCCAAAAACATCGGGAGCTGCAAGATGGAATTATTTAGCTGCATGGGCTTATGCCTCAAAAAAATTTAACGGCGATGAAAAACAGATTAAACAATTTATGTCAAAGTTAATTAAGAATGTTCCGGTATTTGATACCGGAGCCAGAGGTTCAACAAATACTTTTGTACAAAGAGGAATGGGTGATGTATTAATCGGATGGGAAAATGAAGCAATCCTTGTAAACAATAAAGTTGGAAAAGGTGAGTATGAAATTATTTATCCTTCTGTAAGCATGCTTGCAGAACCTCCGGTAGCTGTGGTTGATAAAATTGTAAAGAAAAAGGGAACTGAAGAAATAGCAAAAGCCTATCTTGAATATCTATATTCGGATGAAGGACAAGAAATTGTAGCAAGGCATCATTTCAGACCAATCAATAAGAATGTTTTTTCAAAATACACAAATGATTTTCCTGAAATAAAATTAGTAACTATTGATGAAGAGTTTGACGGATGGGAAAAAGCACAGCAGAAACATTTTTCAGATGGCGGTACATTTGATAAAATATATGAGAAGTAAGTTGAATGGAAGCAGTAAGTATTTCAAATAAAGTTTTTAAAAGAAAAAAAATCCTGCCAGGGTTTGGTTTAACCTTCGGGTTTATGATGCTTTATTTAAGTCTTATAATGCTTATTCCCCTTTCTACAATTTTTATCAATACTGCCGGTTTAGATTTCAGCGAATTCTGGAATATTGTAACCAATGAACGCGTTATTCAATCATATAAAATTAGCTTTGGCACTTCTTTTATTGCTGCAATTATTGATTCCGTATTCGGATTGCTTGTTGCATGGGTTCTTGTAAGATATAATTTCCCGGGCAAAAAAATAATTGATTCAATGGTTGATCTTCCCTTTGCGTTACCAACTGCTATTGCGGGAATCAGCCTAACAGCAGTTTTTGCGCATGATGGATGGATCGGCGGCATCTTGTTTGATTTAGGAATCAATGTTGTGTTTACGGAAATTGGAATTATTGTCGCACTTACTTTTATCGGACTTCCCTTTGTTGTAAGAACTGTTCAGCCTGTTCTTGAAGAATTTGATCAGGGAGTTGAGGAAGCTGCTGCAACACTTAGCGCAAACAGATTCCAGATATTTACAAAAATAATCTTTCCTATAATCAGGCCTACATTAATTACTGGAACAACTTTAGCATTTGCAAGAGCTTTAGGTGAATATGGTTCAATTGTATTTATTTCTGGCAATCTTCCTTTAAAAACAGAAATTGCCCCGGTTCTGATAATGTCAAAGTTAGAGCAGTATGATTATTCGGGTGCTACAGCTATTTCAATCGTAATGCTTTTAACTTCTTTTTTATTGCTCTTTACAATTAATATTCTTCAATGGCGAAGTTCACGAAATAAAATATCCGAATAAAACTTTTTAACATTATGCCGGACAATATTCAAAATAGTTCAGTATTAAACGAACCCTTGTTCCTCAGGATTATTTTAACCGGAACTGCAATTTTATTTTTAATTATCTTTTTGGGTTTACCTCTTGCTGTAATTTTTAAAGAAGCTTTTGAGCTTGGAATAAAAAATTATCTGGATTCGATTACCGAGCAGGAAACCTTATCAGCAATAAAGCTGACCTTAATAACCACCTTAGTTTCTTTAATTCTTAATTTATCATTTGCACTTGCTGCTGCCTGGGTATTAACTAAATTCGATTTCCGTGGGAAAAATTTTATTCTAACTCTTCTTGATCTTCCTTTAACTTTATCTCCAATAATTTCAGGAATGGTTTTTATTCTTTTGCTGGGAAGCCATAGTTTTTTAGGACAATTTTTAAATCAATATGGAATTAAAATTATCTTTGCTATGCCGGGTTTAATTTTAGCAACTACTTTTGTTACACTGCCGTACATTGTCCGGGAACTTATCCCATTAATGAAAGAACAAGGAAAACAGGAAGAAGAAGCTG
>CAYNUV010000151.1:0-7168 GCA_964400245.1 uncultured Ignavibacteriaceae bacterium | reverse complement strand
CCGGTAAATTCAACATCGGGATGATTTCTGAACTCATTAAAAATTTTTGTTGTTTCACTGGTTCTTAACCAGAATTCTCCGGCAATAACAAGTCGGAGATTAATTTTATTTGATTCCTTCCATTTCAGAAAATTGTTGATCAGGAAGAAAAGATTTTTTCTCGGCTCGATATGTCCAACATATAAAAGATAATTGCCTTTGTTATAATTGTAATTTATTTCTCCTTCAAAGGGAGAATATGCCTGAAGCAGATGAATATTCTGATCCTTTATTTTAAGAAATTTACTAATTGCTTTTCGGGAATGTTCACTGATTGTTAATATTAATGGATTATTTTTTAAAGTTTCTTTCAACTGGTATTTATAGAAGGCAACAAAACTTTTTGAATAAAACTGCGGATGTGAAATAAAAGAAAGATCGTGAATAACAATTGCAGAAGGTATGGTAAAATTTTCAGGCATGAAGTAGTCGGGAAAAAAAGCATAATCTATTTTTGAATCCTCCATCTCTTTTTTGAGATGAAAATTCCTGTATAAATATTTTTGCACACCTTTTTTCTTTATAAGGAATTTTCTGCTTGAATTGAAAGCTGAAAAAGATTTTACTTCATCATCCAAAGTTTTTAGTTGTTCAAGAAGGCATTTAATATATCTTGATGTCCCCGTAATCCTTGTACTTAAAGCTGAAGTTTCAATTCCAACTATCATTTAATGCTCTAAATATATTGGTAAAAAAGACACACTTTTACATGGCTGATAGTAGGAAATAAATAATAAAAGTGACAGGATAAAAAATATACCAAGTTCAGCAATTAAAATACATTTATTGCACAGTTACAGTAGCAGTCATACTTGTATGAATCTTACAGAAGTAATTAAAGGTTCCTGCTTGAGGAAAAGTAAACTCAAAAGTTCCGCCAGGTGCAATGTTTCCGCTGTCAAAAACTGCTGTTTGGTTTCCGGGACTTCCGCTTGTAACAGTATGTGTTATGTTATCGTTGTTTGTCCATTTTACATTAGTACCGGCTGTAACAGTGCGGTTACCCGGATTAAATGAACTACTTTGTATAGAAACAGCATTTGGATCTGTTGGAGGTGCAGTGCTTTCTTCTTCTTTACATCCTGCATAAAGAAGAGTGACCAAAAGCAATCCGGTTAAAGGGATAAGATAAATTTTTAATGCTGCAATCAAATTTTCTTTTACTTTCATTTCAATGCTCCTATTATTTTATTCCTGAAACTTAACTTAGTAAGATTGATAATCACAAATGGGACATAAAACTTTACACTGATTGTTTTATTTCACAAAGAATCAAGGATAATGATTGTGGAAGAATATGTTTGGATATAATGCATTATATCCCTACAATAGAAAATGAACTTCAAATTACAGTCTTATTTTAACTCCTCCATTAATTATTCTTCCATCTGTTGGTGCATAGATACAGTTTTTTATTTTAAGCTTTTTATAATTCCAATCTAGATTTCCTTTCCCCAACCCATTGAAATATTGTTGGAAGAACAATCAGCGTTAAAAGTGTTGATGTAATCAATCCTCCTATAACTACTGTTGCAAGAGGTCTCTGCACCTCTGCGCCGGCAGAAGTAGAAATTGCCATTGGCAAAAATCCGATACTTGCTACTAATGCTGTTGTAATTACCGGTCGTAAACGAATTTCAGATCCTTTTATAACAGCATTTTGTATACTCATTCCTTCTTTAATAAGGGTATTATAATATGTAAGCATTACAATACCATTAAGAACTGCAACACCAAATAAAGCAATAAAACCAACTCCTGCCGAAATTGAAAAAGGAATGTCACGAATCCACAGCGCAACTACACCGCCAACAACTGCAAAAGGAATTCCTGTAAAAATTATTAGTGCTTGCCTGATGGAGTTTACAGAGACAAACAACATAATAAAGATCAGCACTAAAGCTATTGGGACAACAATATATAATCGTTCACTAGCTCTTTCAAGATTTTCAAATTCACCGCCATATTTTATTTGATAGCCAGTAGGGAGATTAATTTGTTCATCAATTTTTATTTTTAATTCTTCCACATAACCCTGCAGGTCTCTTTCACGGACATTGCTTTCAGTAACAATCATTCTTCTTCCTGAAGAATGAGAAATTTCTGCCGGACCTTCCATTAATATAAAATCAGCAATGTCACCAAGTCTTATCAAGATATTATTATGATTCGGTACAAGTAAATTTTTAATTGATTCAAAATCACTGCTTGCCTGTTGATTAAGTTTGACAACAAGATCAAATTGTTTCTCTCCCTCATAAATTTTTCCAACATTTGTTCCTGCTAATGCAGTTTCGATTAAAATGTTAGCATCGGAAACATTTATCCCATAACGTGAAATCTTATTTCTATCAATTACGATTCGAAGTTGTGGCAGCCCCTCTGTCTGCTGAACCCGCACATCTGCTGAACCTTCTATATCTTGCATTAATCCAGCTACATCATTAGCAATACGCGCAAGTGTATCAAGGTCTTCACCGTATATTTTAACACCCACATCTGAACGGACTCCGGCAATCAATTCATTAAAACGCATTTCAATCGGCTGGGAAAATCCGCCGCCGATACCCGGAATTCTGCTCATCACTTCAGACATTTTTTCCATCATATCTTCTTTTGTTTCTGCGGTTTTCCACTCTTCACGTGGTTTCATCAGTACATAAACATCGCTTTGATGAATGCTCATTGGGTCGGTTGCAATTTCAGGGCGTCCTGTTCTGCTTACAACACTTATAACTTCAGGGATCGATTTTAATTCTGCTTCAAGCATTTGCGATGTATGGATAGCTTCGGTAAGAGAAATGCTGGGTAACCTTCTTAGTTCAATAAGAATATCACCTTCATCAAGTGTTGGAATAAATTCTCCTCCTAATTTTGTGAAAAGGAGAAGTGATGCGATAAAAATTACAGCAGCACCAGCTACTACAATCAATTTATGCTTTAATGCAAAGAGAAGAGTTTTGTGATAATGTGGTTTTAAAAATTTTATTACCGGACTTTCTTTCTCTGAAACTTTTCCTTTCTTAAACAGAAATGTGCTTGCAACTGGTACGTAAGTCAAAGTTAAGAACAGCGCACCGAGCAGTGCAAACACAACTGTGTAAGCCATAGGTTTAAACATTATTCCTTCGGTTCCCTGAAGAGTAAGTATAGGAAGATATACTATGATAATTATAGAAACACCAAATACAAGTGGTCTTCCAACTTCCAAAAAAGAACTGACAAGAGTTTGCTGCACTCCTTCCGTTATACCGGTCGAATGCTGACGTTCGTGCAATTTGCGTATTGCATTTTCCATCAACACTACAGCACCGTCAACTATAATTCCGAAATCAATTGCACCGAGAGACATAAGATTGCCTGAGATTCCGTTCAGCTTCATCATAATTAATGCAAACAGCATTGAAAGGGGAATAACAGATGCAACAATGAACCCGCCGCGAAGATTCATCAGCAAAAGAAAAAGAATGATAATTACAAATAAACCGCCTTCACTCAGATTTCTTATAACAGTTTGAATTGTCCTTTCAACTAATGCAGTCCTTTCATAATAGGGAACAATTTTAACGCCTTCCGGAAGAGTTTTTTGAATTTCTGCAACACGTTCTTTAACTCTTTCCGTAACTAATCTTGCATTCTCGCCTTTAAGCATCATAGTTATTCCAGCTACTATCTCAGACTTTCCATTTAAAGTAACAGCACCCTGGCGTATTGCTGCGCCTTCATTTACTTCTGCAATATCTCTAACAAAAATAGGAGTACCATCACTCGATTTTATTATGATGTTTTCAATATCGCCCATAGTTTTTACTAAACCTTCACCAACAACAATATATTGTTCCTGCTTGTGTTCAATGTATCCACCTGAAGCATTTGCATTGTTATTTGAAACAGCCTCAATAACATCACGAAGTGAAAGATTATACTTTAAAAGTTTTTGCGGATCTATCTGAACCTGGTATTGTTTGAGTTCTCCTCCAAAAGTATTTATTTCTGCAAGCCCTGGAATTCCTGCAAGCTGACGTTTTATTATCCAATCCTGAATAGAACGAAGTTCCATTGGTGTATAGCGTTCTCCAACAACCTCATATTGATATATTTCTCCGAGTCCTGTTGTAACAGGACCAAGTTCCGGTTCTGCAAGTCCAGGTGGTAAATCTCCCTTTGCTTCCTGAAGTCTTTCGAATACTAGCTGGCGCCCAAAGTAAGTTTCAACATTTTCTTTGAAGATAACTGTTACAGCTGAAAGTCCAAACTTTGAAACAGAACGTACTTCTTCAATGTCCGGAAGATTCTGCATTGCCACTTCAATCGGGTAAGATACAAGTCGTTCAATTTCTTCTGGTGCTAATGCAGGTGCAATAGTAAATATCTGAACCTGGTTTGTTGTAATATCTGGAACAGCATCAATCGGCAGTTGGTTAATTGCAACAATTCCCCCAATGATAAGAATAATAACTCCAATCATTACAAACATTCTTTGACGAACAGCAAAGAGAATTATTTTATTTATCATCAGTGTTCATCCTCCATAAATGTTTCTTTGGCAAGCTCTGATTTCAAATAAAATGTTCCCCTGGTAACTACTATTTCTCCTGCTTTTAATCCATCAAGTATTTCAGTGTAATCTTTCGTTTCTTTTCCAATACTGATTTCCCTTCTTTGAAATGTTGTATCATTTAATACAACAAAAACATAAGCTCCGTTCTTTTCTTTCATAATGGAAGATGAAGAAACTTTCACGTTCATTCCGCTGAGTTTTGATGATACATTCACAGTTACAAACATTTCCGGTTTTAGTTTGTAGGAATTATTTGAAACTTCGAATCTTGCTTTGACTGTCCGGGACGATGATTCTACAATATCATAAATTCTTGTAAGCCTTGTTTTATAAACTTCATTTGGATAAGCTGCAGGAATTATTTCTCCCGGTATTCCTTCTTTAATTAATGAAAGGTCTTTTTCAAATACATCTGCAAGCACCCAAAGGTTTTGAAGATTTGCAAGAAGATAAAAATCCTGACCAACATCAACAAATTCTCCAAGACGAGCTTCACCGCTAAGTAAAGTTCCGCTAAATGGTGCATGTACCTGGAGTAAAGTTAAAGGTATATGATTATTTGCAAGATGTTGAATTTCTTCTTCACTCAGTCCTATAACTTCAAGCTTCTTTTTTGCAGATTCATAAATCAATTTTGACGTTCCATGCTCGGTGTCGTTTTCATTACTGCGTTTTAGGCTTTCCTCCGACTGAATAAATTCAGATTGCATCGCTAGAAATTCCTGGCTGTAAAGTTCAAGAAGAACTTCACCTTTGCTTACACGGTCTGAAATGACAGCATGAACTTTTTCAATCCTTCCTTTTACTCGTGAAGTGATGTGTGCAGTTAATGCTTCATTCAATGCAACTCTTCCTGAAAGTATAAGAGGCACATCAACTTCTTTTGCTTCTGCTGTCTCAGTTTTTAAGTCAATATGCTCAAGCTGATGAGCTGTTAGAATAAGCTCACTTATATCATCAGAGTGTGTTCTTTCGGGGTATTCTTCTTGCTCACTATGTTCATCAGTTTGATTACCGCAGCTAATTAATAAAGCTGAAAAGATTGTTAAAAGAAAAAGATTTATTTTTATCTTCATATAAGCTCCATTAAAAACTTGTGTTATTTTATTGTTCATCATTCTATTACCTCAGCAGATACTTCAAGTTCTGTTAACGCATTAAGGGCATTATAAACTGCACGGGAATATTCAACCTTGGTTGTTCTGTATGTTCTGTAAATATCAAACAAGTTTAGCAAATCAATCTGGCTATTCTGATATGCAGTAATTCCTGCACGCAATTCATCTTCCACATCATTCAAAAGGGAAGTATCAAACAATCTCAATTGTTCCTGGGCAAAGGAAAGATTATTGAATGCAGTTCTAATACTTTGCGCTACCCGGATTTTAGCATATTGATAACGAATATCTGAAATGGAAAGATTTGCTTCTGCTTCCTGAACATCTCCACGCACGCCGCTTGAATAAAACATCGGAAGGGAAATACCAACATTTAAACCAAAAAACTGATCGAAGCCATACCCTGGAAGTGGTTGACGATTTTGAAATGCTAAACCAAAATTAAAATCCGGCAAAGCATTTTTTTCAGCTAAAGATAAAAGAGATTTACTCTGCTCAACCTGGATTCCAGTTATCCGAAGAAAATTACTTTGAGAAGAATAGAAATTAACAACTGTATCTTTGTTTAAATCTGAAAACTGATAGAGCAAAGAATCAGTAAGATCATACTCTGATCCGTTCTCTTTCCCCAAAAGAATCTTTAATTGTCCGGTTACTTGTTGATAATTTCTCATCGCATCATAAAGCTCATTCTTCAATCTTGATATTTCTACTTTTGCACGAATGACATCAAGATAGCTGCTTGTGCCAGCTTGATAACGGTCTGTAACTTGTGCAAGAAAATCATCAAGCAGATTAATATTCGATTCAATGCTTTGAACAATTTGTTTTGAAAGCAGACCGTTGTAATAAACCTTTTTAACTTGAGAAGCTATTAACTTATTAACCCGTTCATAATTCAATTCTGCAATTCTTTTCTGAAGTTCTGCAGATTGAATTCTGGAACTTCTCTTTCCAAAAAACTCGATTTGTTGTGAGAAATTAAAATCAAGCTCACCTGTTTCACCAAAGTCGAAACCTGATGGAATTTCATTTGCTTCAAGTGAAAGCTCAGCATTCTGTAATCTTCCTGCCTGAAGTATTCTTCCTTCAGCAGCATCAATTTCTTTTGAAGCAGAAATTATTTCCGGGTTATTCAGTTGCGCAAATTCTATTGCTTCATTCAGTGATAGATTTATTTTTTCATTATTCTCTTGAGCATATCCGGTTATTAAATGAAAGGATACGAACAAGACAAAAAGTTTGTTCATAAAAACTCCTGAGAACTTTATTCTTTATTATTGTATTCAGAAAAGGGACTAATCAACAAAGATTGTTGATTAAATAAAGTTAGATATAGTTGCTAAGCTTTTGGTGGTTGCCAGATTGGATTGAAGTGGGGGAGTAAATATTTATTATAGGAAGTTATGAAAACCTCAAAAGATACTGCATGGCTATGAAAGGGTAATAT
>CAYNUV010000150.1:0-7170 GCA_964400245.1 uncultured Ignavibacteriaceae bacterium | reverse complement strand
AGACTATATTTTTAAGCAGACCAGCTAGAAAATGGAAATTTATCTGATGCTCAAACTCAAACCCCCATACTTTTACAGGTTTTGGTGAATTATATGGAAGGGTTAAATTATATGCTGAGCCGCTCATCTGACTTGGCCATTTAATTCCAAAACTCTGGATAAGCGTATCCTGAAATACTCCTTGTGCATTTCTTACAGCCTGAGTATTGAAATTATTCAATGTGTGATACATATCTTTAATTTCTTTATAGTATACAGACAAAGAAATTAAACCTATTTCATTTCCATAAAATGAAGTGTTGATTTCATAGTTCCATGCTTGCGCAGTTTTTAAGTTTATATTACCAACATAAACCTGTTGTTGAGAGCCAACCTCTGCTGGTCGGCCTGCAATATATCTGTCTAATCTCATATTAAAATCAGGTCTTGACAGTGCTTTATATACTGCTATACGTAAATTCATAAACTCAAATGGGCGGAATGATATGTTCAAATTGGGCAGAAGTATATTTTGTGAAAAGGAAGATGAAGTATCCCGGATTGTATTTGCTGTTACAGGAAAACCACCAACAGCACTTGGCATGTAAGTAGAGATGTAATCATTATTTTCATTCTCAATTCTTAATCCAGCAATAAGAGTTAAATTTTGCCCAATATTTAATGTATTCATTATATAACCGGCAGATACACTTTCAGTAACAGAATAGTCATCATATCGTATGAGTGGATTTTGCCAAACTTCCTGTGCATTCGGCAATGAAGAACCTGTACTATTAACTCCATATTTATTAAGTTCCCACCATTTTCGCAATCTGTCTCTATCAATAAGTGGATTTAATAAATATGATCCATAAATGTCTCTTGAAGTAGCGTTATCAAAGAAATGATTAATGGATATTCCACCCCCACCTAACAGCCACCAATCTTCAAAGTAAGTGCCTGTAAAATCTTTTTGTCTAAAAGTACCATCAGGTAATCTTTCATGCGTCATCCACCTGCCGATATAATACGGAGTAAGATCCTCTGTTCTTACATTAGATCGGTCTTTAACTTTATGCTTCCCACCAATTTTTATTTCCCCGGAAATTAAATTTCCAAATAAATATGGTTTAGCAATATCTAAAAAAGCAGTTTTTTCTTTGTCAAAATTATTCTGTGTGCGGAAATAAGCCCAATCAAGGTTTGATTGTGAAAAATTATTTGCTGCATACTTGATCAATTGTTCCGGACCAGTTGTAAGACCTAATGGAGGATCTATCATGCCAACTCCATCTTCCACAAATAATAACTCATAATCATAGGGGAAAAAAGATTCTGATTGTGCAAAAGATAATCCCCAGTTTAGGTTTAAGCCTAAAAGATAATTATCTCCACGTATAGAACTATTAAAAGCGCTTATTTCCTGTTCACTGTCTCGAAAATTATAAAGGGGATGACCTTGTTGTTGACCACCACCGTTTACTGGATAATCCCTGGATGACCACAAATAGTCTCTCTTTGTTCTGCTGTAAACATTATTTATTCTAATAGTACCATTATCTGGAGTATTTAAATCAAGTAATAAACTTAAACCATTTCTTGTTCTTACTTCATCTGTAAACTCAAGGGAAAAATCATTAATAGTATATAATCCGGGACTGGGATTATTTTGAGCATAATCAACATTAATTACTTCATTACTTCTTATCCTGTCCTCAAGATTACCTATAATCTGCATTCCTAAAAAATTATTAAAAAATCTTTCACTATAGTAAACTGAATAATCATACTGATTAGCTGATTCCATTAAATGATTATAGTTACCTTTAAGATTCATTCTAATTTCTCTTTTTTCAGGGGCCTTTTTTGTAACAAGATTAACACTTCCTGCTAATGCATCTCCATCTTTATCCGGTGTAAGGGCTTTGAACAATTCGATACCAGCTAATGAACTTTGTGAAATCATACTTAAATCGACACCCCTTGCAGTAGCATCAGTCGAAGGTATTTTAACTCCATCAATTGTTATAGTAACAAATTTAGAATCAAGTCCACGCAATATAATTTTATTTGCTTCGCCGCCGGAACGTAAAATTGATACTCCGGGTAAACGACCTATAGATTCGGTAGCATTTGCATCCGGAAGTTCTTTTATTTTTTCTTCTGATACTACATTAATAATTGTGTTGGAAGTTCTTTGCTGATTTATTGCAGATATTTGTCCTGAAATTTGTCCGGTTACGAGAACTTCTTCACCTTCCAGTACATCTGGAACAATTAAGATACTTAACTCGGTTGTTCTATCTGCAACAATAGTAATATCAATTTCTTTTGTTTTATAACCTATGTAGGATACACGTAAAACATAATTGCCTTCAGGGATATTTAGTATTGAATATTTACCTTCAATATCAGTTGCACTTCCTAAAGCAGTTCCAATCAAAAAAACATTTGCACCAATCAGTGAATTATTTGTAAGTGAATCTGAAATTACTCCTCTCAAAGTGCTTTGTCCCCAGCTAAAAGAAGTTGTTAAAAGTATTATGACTAAGATAGTTTTAAGTTGTGTTACCATCTTCATAAATAAAATCCTTCGGATTATTCTAAGTAATGATTTGGATTTATGAGTCTTATTTGTTTCCGGTTTATTTTGATTTTGTACATTCCCTTGGTCGTTTACTTAACCGATAACTTTATCGATGACCAATTTGGGGAGAATTATACTAATTGTCAAGTAAAAAAAATCAACTATCAAACTTTTTATAAAAAAATTTAAATGGGTAATTATTTGGGAATCCTATACAAAAAATGGATAAAACATAGTAAAAGTATATTTTTTTATTCATGGATATGATAAAAAGTAGGATTACAACTTTTCTAAAAATTAAAAAAAATTGAATATCAATTACTTTTTGAAAATCTTATTCAAAAAATCAAGAATCAGGTCACAAGTTTTTATAAACCAGGGTTCAAAGAACCAGAAAGAATGAGGTGTTTCCGGAATTGTATGAACTTCATAATATGTATTATGAACTTTCAGTTTTTGAATTGCTTCATCTCTCCCGGCATGAAATCGTTCTTCAGAACTGTTGATAAACATTATAGGGGGAGTTTTTTCATTAATATAATTTAATGGCGAAGCTTCAATCCATAATTGAGGATTTTCTTTAAATGATTCTCCAAACCATAATTTCCCTGCAGAGGGTTTTTGTAAATCGTTGTCTTTTCCACTTTCTGCTGGGTGAGTGAAATCAATTATACCATCAATATCAATTATTGCATTTACGTTACTTATGTGATTTAATTTTTTTTCTTGTCCTTCGAATTTTTCATTACCATTTGTAGATCCCAACAAAACAGCCAAGGTTCCACCTGCAGAACAACCAAGGACAACAATCTTATTTGTATCAATATTATAATTTTCAGCATTATCTTTTAACCATCTTACAGAAGATTTAAGATCATAAATTGCTGCAGGATATTTTGCTTCAGGAGATAGCCTATATTCAACAGAAGCAGCAACAAAACCCTTTTCAGCAAGTCTAATTGCAATTGGATGCATCATTGATTTATCTCCCGATTTCCACCCACCGCCATGAATAAGAATAACAGCAGAGCGGAGAATGTTTCCTTTTTTTTCAGGTTGAAATAAATCTAAATGAAGATCTCTTTTGTTATATGATGCATAAACTATATTATTTTTTAGGGTTACACTCTCAGGCAATTCGATATCAACAATTTTTATGAATGGATAACTTTCAATTAATTTTTGATATGTACTATATATTGTATAAGAAGTATCTATGGGGAAGTCATTTGTATCTGATTTATTTTCTGATATTTTTTTAATCCATTCAGAATATTTTTTTTCTAAAAGGTTTGCCGGCCAATCACCATACCATGCATAGCCAATTCTTCTTTCCTGCTGGACTTCAGCAAGTGAATAAACTTTTATTCCATCCCGGTTACAGAAAAAAGGGATATTAGTTTCTACCTCATAATAACGTGCCCAAACCGGAGGTGCATTTTTATCTTCAACAACTACCTTATCAAATCTTTTATAATTATCATTTATCTCTCTGTTATCTAATTTTATTTGTTTAATAGTTATGCCGGTAATCTTTGATTTTTCAAGCCAGGTTATTGTACTTTTAATTGCTTCGATAATTTTTTCATCAGGATTTTCAATCCGTATTAAAAATTCAACAACACTTGTTGTTTCTAAAGATGCAATGGATGGCAGCTCATAACTTCGTGCTTTGATTGGTTTTAACGTGATATGATCATGTTGCTGGCACCATCCGGTTTTTACTCCATTAACAATTATCTGGCATTTTAAAGTAACATTTATTGCTTTGTCTAATGATTTTTTTATCCGCTCCTTTAGTCCTTCATCCATCCAGTTGAAATAGTCTTTTCCCTCAATAATATCAAGAAACAAATTCATTATCCCGGTCATAAGGTCATCATTATATGTTATTGCATCAACATCAGCACCTCTCCAGCCCCCGCTTTGGTTCTGAGTATTCAAAATAAAACCAAGACCACGTTCAACACTGGTTTTATATTTTTTTTCTTTTATTATGAAATATACTTTTGAAAGATATTCGATCTGCGTGTATATGTTTCTGTTATCACAACTGCTTTTCTTTTCAAAATTGCTTAGCCTGTTCCAGACTAAATCATAATCTAACCTTCCAAGCCAATCAATATTTTTAGGCCATCCTCCGTCAGGATTTTGAAACCTTAACAAATTATCTGCAATTTCTTTTACCTGATTTTCTTCAAATCTTTCATACACTAAATCTTTACCAGGACCATTTTTCCAGTGTCTTATTGCATCTTCAAAACTGGAAATATCAATCGGCTCAAAAGCAGCATCTTTATTCTGAGAATGCAGTTCAGCAAAAAATGAAAAGCTTAAAAACAAAATCTGACAAAGAATCATTCCAATTCTCATAAAATCCTTCTATGATTTTATTATAAACCGGACAAATATAAAAATAACTTTATAAAGATTTTTTTATTGCACTTAAAATTGAATTAAGATAACTTTAACACACCTGAGATTAAACTAATAAATCAAGTGAGATATATGATGAAAATAAATCAATTAATAATTATATCGATTTTCCTTACTATCAATGCAAATGCACAGGTTAAAGAAGCATATAAATTTGATTCTACAAATTACTCTATTGAGAATTGTGTGAATGAATTTAATAAGATAGGAATTGAGGAAACCAAAGTTGGTTATCAATATTGGTTTGCAGATAAAAACTTCATTGATGGCAGAACAATAAAATTAAGTGTTGTGGGACCTCATTCTGCGACACATGCACCTCATAAACATTTGGAAGATGAATTTTTCTTTGTGCTTGAAGGAACAGCAGAGTTTTATCTTAATGGAGAAACAAAAGTTGTTGGACCAATGACCAGTCTTTATTGTCCTTCATTTTCTGAACATGGAATAAAGAATATTGGCGATACTGAATTGAAATATCTTGTTATCAAAAAGTATGAAGAATCATATTAAATTCTATAGTTCCACAATAATAAGGAGGGTTTTTAATCTAAGTGATTTTTATTAAGAGAGCGGAAAATAATTTCCGCTCCTTATAAGGTTTATTTATAAAGTGGTTAATAACTTTTCTGCTTTATTCGTAACAAATACCTGGTTCATATTAGTTAAACCATTGAAACGCAAACTCATTTCACAATTTTTCTTTGCTTCTTCTTTATTGTTGGCTCCATTATATGCTAACGCAAGTCTGTAAAAAGTATAAGGATTCTGCTGGTTTGCCTGCGTAAATTCTTGCTGTGCTTTTGTAAAATCTTTTTCTTCAAGCGCTATTAACCCGTTTAATTCATGAGATAACCAAATCTGGAATGTGTTATTAGCCGTTATTGTCTTTTCACTAAACTCTTTTGCTTTTGTTCTTGCATCCTCGAGTTTGCTTTTCATTAATAATATGCGTGACTGGTTATATAAATCTAATCGTTTGGTATTCTCTTTTACTTCTTCAGGAAGATTTGAATTAAGAGCAACTTGTAAAGCCAGATCGTATTTAGTTTTAGCATCATCGTATTTACCGGCTTCAAATAAAATATTACCCATAGCGTTCAAGTCACCTGACATAGCACCTGCATCATTAATTGCTTCAGCTAAAACATATTGCTTTTGCATTTCATCCAGAGCCAAATCAGTTTTACCTTCGGCAATATAGGAAATTGTTTTAGTAAATAAAGCTGCTCGTTTTTCACCATCATCTCTTGCCATATCAAATAACTTCTGGCACTGGGTTCTTGCTTCATCATATCTCTTAAGGTATGTTAGATTTGTCGCAATTCCTAAATGAGAAGCAACAAAATTAGAATTAACATCAAGAGCTTTTTGATATTGTTTTATTGACTCTTCATACTTTCCTTCCTTTAAAAGAAGTTCAGCATAAGAATCATAAGGATTAGGATCATCCGGAATTAATTCAATATACTTTACAAATGCTTTCTCGGCTTCATCATACTTTCCAAGATTCCTGTAAGAATAACCCATCATATTATAAGATGAAGAATAAGCCGCAGCAATCTCAGTAGATTTTTTCATATGATCAACTGCTTTTTGATATTCCTGCTGCCCGAAATAAAATTGCCCAAGCTGATTATGAGCTCTTTCATCGTCGGGATACAATTCGACTAATTTCTTTAAATGCTCTTCCTGTTTTTTCTGATCACTATCTACTCCCGCTTTGAGCGAAAGTATCATTAATTTTTCTCCCTCTGAAACTTTATCCTTTAAAGCAAGTGTTTTTTCCAGGTCTTCAAAAAAGCCTTTGGTGGTAGGATTAGCTAATGAATGATAATAGTATGCAAGTGCAAAGTTATTATCCATCTCAATAGCTTTCTTAAAATGCTGTAGAGATTCCTGTTGTTGCTGTTTCTCAAAGAGTTCTAGTCCTTTTAAATATTCGGCTTTAGCTTCTTCCGATGTAGTTGTAACAGGAACTTTATTTTCATCTGCTTTTTTAGTACATCCGGTAATAAAAATACCGAAGGAAAACAAAAGCAAAACAAAAAGTGATTTCGTGAAAGAAAAGTTTTTCATATAACACTCCTTTTTTTATTAAATATTTTTGAATTAAAACCGGGAAACCGGTTGCCCGCTTAGATGATTTATAATGAAAATTAAATGAA
>CAYNUV010000149.1:0-7175 GCA_964400245.1 uncultured Ignavibacteriaceae bacterium | reverse complement strand
AGCACAGCTCCGCATTTCTTTAAGACTTTTTTGTATTCATTAATAGATAGATTAGTTCTGAAACCCGGAATTGATTCAAGTTTGTCAAGAGTTCCTCCTGTATGTCCAAGTCCTCTTCCGGAAATCATTGGAACCTTAACTCCAGCAGCAGCAGCAATTGGTGCAATTATTAAAGATGTTTTATCACCAACTCCACCGGTTGAATGTTTATCTATTTTAATTCCTGGAATTGAATTTAGGTTAAAAACTTTACCACTATGCAGCATTGCATTAGTAAGGAAAGAAGTTTCTTTTGGATTCATTCCCTTTAAATAAGCAGCCATTAAAAAAGCAGAAAACTGGTAATCAGGTATTTTATTTTTTGTATAACCAGAAATCAGAAATTCAATCTCATCTTTTTCTAAATCTTTTCCATCCCGTTTCTTCCTTATAAGAGCAACAACATTCATAGTGTAAATTTAAGAATAATTATTATTTGTAACCCCTTTCTTTATTGATTATTTTTAGCCCTTACATTTTTGAAATTCAGGAAAAGGAAATGCTTTTTAAGAAAAGATCTCACACCTGCGGAGAACTGCGGGAAAGTAATATTGGGCTGGAGGTTGTACTTAACGGATGGGTTGATACACGCCGTGATTTAGGCGGATTAATATTTATTGATCTCCGCGACCGTTATGGAATTGTGCAGGTTGTTTTTGAACCTTCATTCGATAAAGAAGCACATCTTCTTGCAGGCAAATTAAGAAGTGAGTTTGTAATTTCTGTTGAAGGGACTGTAAGAAAACGCCCTCCCGAGACTGATAACCCCAAAATACCAACCGGGCATATTGATGTAATGGTAAAGAAGCTTATAATTCTTAATGAAGCACAAACACCTCCTTTCCCTATAAGCGAAAATGTAAATGCAAGTGAAGATATAAGGTTAAAATATCGCTACCTCGATCTGCGAAGGCCTTCGGTTCAGAAAAACTTTTTACTTCGTCATAAGATGTATCAGCTAACCAGAAATTATTTTGACAGGAACAGTTTTGTTGAAATTGAAACCCCCATATTAATGAAGAGCACTCCGGAAGGTGCAAGAGATTTCCTTGTGCCAAGTAGAATACACAAAGGAAAATTTTATGCACTTCCTCAATCACCACAAACCTATAAGCAAATACTTATGGTGTCCGGGTTCGATAGATACTTCCAGATTGTAAAATGTTTCCGTGATGAAGATTTAAGGGCTGATCGGCAGCTTGAATTTACCCAGATAGATGTTGAGATGTCTTTTATAGACCAGGAAAATATTTTTGAAGTAACTGAAGGTTTGATGAAAGTTTTATTTAAGGAAGTCTGGAATAAATATCTTCAGCTTCCCATTCCAAGATTAACTTTTGATGAAGCGATGGAAAAGTATGGCAGTGATAAGCCCGACCTAAGGTTCAACCTTGAAATGAAAACTCTCAATGATGTTTTTGATAAAACCGAATTCAAAGTTTTCAAAGATCAAATTAATAACAAAGGAATTATAAGCGGTCTGGTTGCACCCGGATGCGGAGACTATACAAGAAATCAGCTTGATGTATTAACAGATTTTGTTAAGAAGCTTGGTGCTGGCGGACTGATCTGGATGCGTGTAAAACCTGAAGGGCTTGATGCACCGATTGCAAAGTTCCTTTCAGAAGAAGAAAAGAAAAACTTAGTAGAAAAACTTAACGCCAAAGTTGGAGATTTGATTTTTATACTTTCCGGGCAAAGACTAAAAGCTCTTTCAATTATGGGTTCCTTAAGATTGGAGATGGCGAGAAGGCTTGATCTTATTAAACCAGATGCTGAACCAAAACTTCTCTGGGTAACAGATTTTCCTCTGTTTGAATGGGATGAACAGACAAAAAGATTTTATGCAATGCATCATCCTTTTACTTCTCCAAGACTTGAAGATATTGAAAAGATGGAAACTGATCCGGTAAATGTTAAGGCAAGAGCTTATGATCTTGTATTGAATGGAAATGAAATTGCCGGTGGTAGCATAAGGATTCATAACTCTGATCTGCAAGCAAAAATGTTTAAAGCTCTCGGTATTTCAAAAGAAGAAGCAGAACATAAATTTGGTTTTCTTATGAATGCATTTAAATATGGAGCTCCTCCTCATGGCGGAATAGCATTTGGATTTGACAGGATGGTAATGTTGTTTGCAGGAGAAAATTCAATCCGGGATGTTATAGCTTTTCCCAAAACTGCGAGTGCAGTTTCTTTAATGGATGATTGTCCGTCTGAAGTCAGTGAAGATCAATTGAAGGAATTGCATATAAAAATCAGGTGAGCTTTTTGATTTTTGCAGGAAGCAGATCATACAGATGCGGATGAGTTTCAACGAGACGCATAATATCTGCCAAATCTTTCTGGCGTTTGCTTTTTCTTCTTTCTTCATCTGAATAAGCCCATAGTTTTCCATTTAAAACATCCTCTAAAGAAGCAACTTTCATGTTATATCCTAAAACGTTTTTATACATTGAGCGAGCAATAAAAGGTTGATACCTTGAATCCTTCTGTATTTGAATTCGCAGGTCAGAATCCGGATGTTTTAAATTTATACTATGTTTGAATCTTTCAATACTAAAAGTGTCTTTTAAATCATCAGTTACTTTTTCAGTATCAGAAATTGTAAGCACCAAATCCAGATCAAGGCTTGCAACCGGTTCTGCATAAGCGTTTACAGCTAAACCACCAATTACACAATAGTCTATTTTCAACCCCTTAAGTTTATCAAGAAACAACTGGATTATATCGCTTTTCCCGTTTGCAATGCTATTTAGGAATTTTTTTTCTGTCATTTAATAATTTCTTTTCATAATCATCAATAAGATAATCATATTTACCAAAATTTATATTGATTATCTCAACCCACCTTTCCGAATAAAACAAATCTCCCTTAATAACAAATGAGAGCTTTTCATAATATTTTTTTAAGCTTTCATCTTCAATTTTGTTTTCGCCACTTGCTATGGTTTCCAAATAACCAGAAGGGATTTTTCTTGTAAAGTGTCCAATCCTCCACCATTTTTCTACGGGAGAAAACATTCCGACAAAAGTATTTTTCGGCATCATCATCATTAAAGTGAAAGAGAATTAGTAATAACATTCCATCATTCATTAAACTGTAATATTAGGCACAATTGCATTTATAAGAAAATGGTTGTTTATTATCAATACTATGGTCGATATTGACCATTGCTCACAATACAAATAACATTTGTTTGCTTTTCATTCTTAATTTTAAGTTTAATTTTTTCGAGTATGTAAGTTAGGTCTTTAAAAATCCTCCTAGTGTGAAAAAGAGGAAGGCAATTTTTAACTCGTGCCTTATTAAGTTAAAAAGTTACCAAAGAGGGAGTTGAAAAAAAATCGAACTTCCCCGATGAGTCTTCAAATTTTCTGACAGGGCATTTTATAAGTTTTAAAAACAAAACAACAGTAAAGGAACAAAAGAAATTTTTTGAACGAATAAAAAATTCTTTGTTGTTATGTTGATTATAGATGCAAATCAATATGAATAACCGTCTTATATTCTGCTAATAGTAAGTTTTACTAAGAGCCGTAGTATTTAAAGGTAAAAGCTACAGCAGAACATTTCTGTATGTCAATCAAAAATTAGCCTACTATTATATAGGAAAACCTTTCTGTTGGCACGTTTTTTTGTGCAACAAGAAGTGAATTATTTTATAATGTTTTTTGAAAATTTTAATCGAAACTGAATTATGAAAGATTGCAAAGTAATAATTACCCAGGAGGAAGAAATTACTAAAGCCACTAAAAAAGCTTAAAGTAGTTTTTACAATGTAAAGGTAATAAGTTCTTAGGTTAACAGATTGATTGGAATTATAAGGAAGATTAATTAAGGTTAAATATTGGGACAACAACAAATTTTACTTATTGTGTTGGGAATCATCGTAGTAGGAATAGCTATCGCTATATCAATACAGCTATTCAGGCAAAATGCGATTGATCATAAAAGAGATCAACTAATTAATGAATGTAATAATTTAGCTTCTATTGCCATAGGGTATTATAAACGCCCGATTCCTTTTGGCGGCGGCGGTAGATCTTTCCTTGGCTGGGATGTACCAAATGAAATTCAATCAACTATGAATGGTAATTATACCGCCGATATATACGGAGACAGTGTTGTTATAACTGGCACGGGAACTGAAGTAATAACAGGAACTGATTCAATACAGGTAGTAACTACAGTAACTAAGGATTCTTACAATACTTTGATAATCAGGTAAAGTTTACTCGAATAATAAAGAACTGAAAAACTAACTAACTTATATTACAACTAAATAAAGGAGATCTATAATGGGTCAACAACAGCTTCTCTTAATCGTACTTGGCGTTATCGTAGTCGGTATCGCTGTAGTTGTTGGTATCAACTTGTTCAATGCTAACGCAGTTTCTTCTAACAGAGACGGTGTAGTATCTGACTTAAATAACCTTGGTGCAATGGCACAGCAGTATTACAAGAAACCTACCTCAATGGGTGGTGGTGGAAATACTTTTACAGGCTGGTTATTGCCAACACAGTTAGATACAACTGCTAATGGTGATTATTCAATAACCGTTGCAGCTCAAACAGTTACTATTACAGGCACAGGAACCGAAATAAACGATGCTGGTAATAATATTGAACACGAAGCAGCAGTTTCACCAACTTCAATTACTGTTACACAGAACGAATAGTTCAGAGTGTACATGTAAGTGTTTAGCTTAACATAATTACTAAACCTGGGCTGATGAAATCTAATAAATTTCGTCAGCCTTTTTTATTTTAAAACAGAAATATTTGCTTTCACACGCATAATTCCGATTGAGAAATTAGTTTAAGAAAACAAGGTTTTATTTGAGGAGAAATCCTTTATCAGAATCTTTTTCAGCCGGTTTTAATAATAATCCTGCCATACTCTTCTCAATCAACCCTTTCGCCCTGTTTACAAGTGTAATTCTTTCTAAACATCTCATAAAAAATGCGAAAAGGATAAGTATATCCTTATTTTGTTTTGGAATGAGAATTGAGACATATCAACAAAATAATATCAAAGAGCATGAAATAATGATTGAATTTAAATTTACAGCACAAAAAGCAAACGGACAGACAATAAGCGGCTCACTCTCCGCAAATACAGTATCGGAAGGTAAAAAGAAAATTCATCGCCTTGCAGAAAAAAACCAATTAAAAATACGGGCGATTGAGAAAAAAATTACCTTTGTTTACAAAGCACGCAAAGGGAAAGAAAAATCTGTTAAGGGAGAGCAGAAAGCTTACACAAAAAAAGAAGTTGAAGATGCTCTTTCAAAACTTGGTTTTCAAGTGCTCTCTATACACCGGAAGCTTTTTGAATTTCAATCCAAACCTCCCATGGCTGATCTTGTAACATTTGTAAAGATCAGTGCAGAATTACTTGAGCAAAAATTACCTTACGGTGAAATCCTGACACTTCTTATAAATGATACTGAGAACAAAACACTTAAGGAAACATTAAAAGAAATTAATAATGATCTTAAAAAGGGTGCCGATAGCGAAGTTACATTTTTAAAATACCAGAACATCTTCGGGAAATTTACTGCCTATATGTTAGGGCTTGCATCAAAGAGTGGTAATATGACCGAGATTTACAGGGCAACAGCAAAATTTCTTGAACGCAGACAGGAATTTAAAAAGAATTTAAGAAGCGCTCTTATAACTCCGGCAGTTACATTATTTGTCCTATTCCTCGCAGTTCTTTTTTATGTAGGATATATTTTCCCCGAAACAGCAAAACTTTTTGTTAAATTCGGCATTGACCTTCCCCCAATGACAGCATTTACATTAGCTATTAGTGATTTTCTTACTGAGAATTCCATACTTGTTGCTGCATTAACAGTAATTCCTCCACTTGTTATATGGCGTTTGGCTGCAACCAAAAAAGGCGGTTATATAATTGATAAATATATGATTAGAATTCCTGTGCTGGGAACACTAATACACAAAACACTAATCGAAGTTTACTGCCGTGTGTTCTACACTCTTTACAGTGGTTCAGCGGAAAGTATTGAACCTATAAGAATAGCAGCCGAAGCAACTGGAAACAGGTACTTTGAAGAAAGAGTAAAAAATATTGCAATTCCGCTTATGATTAAGAAAGGTATTGGCGTTACAGAAGCTTTTACTGCAACAGGTGTATTTACCGAAACGGCATTATCAAGGCTCCACTCAGGCGAAGAAACAGGTACCTTAAAAAATACAAGTTTACAATTAGCTAATTATTATGAAAGTGAAACGGTTTATAAGCTGAAAAACTTTATAGAGTTTGTTCAAATATCTATTGCTATGGTAATAATGGTTGTAATGATTGGTTTAACATTAATCTCTGCAGAAACTGCAACAGTAAGACCTAAAACACCGGGTGCATCAAACCAGATTCATATTGAAAGTAATATTGTATGATTGATACAAATCTTGAGATGACCGATAAAATCGGTTATCTCCTATTTAAAAAAGGAATAATAGATGGGGTGATGCTTGAAAAAGCCCTCCATGCCAAGGCAAATGATAACAGTAAGATTAAAAGGAACCTCGCACAAATACTTGTTCAGGAATTTAATTATGACCATGATTCAATCTTCAGGGAAGTAGCTATTCTTTATGCTTTCCGTGAATTGGACACATCGCTTGAAGAGATGCCCCCACAGCGCGTAACTGCAATTAAACAATTAGTTAATAATGCACCTGACAGCCTTAAGCAACAAATGATTGAGCACCAGGTAATTCCTTTTATGTATGATGAGAGAATTAAAGATAAATTAATTCTCGCAGCAACAGATCCCACTGATAGAAATATTCCTAAAATTGCTTTCGGGTTAAATGCTAAAAAATATGAAGTTCTTTTTATCCGTAAAAAAGATTATGAAAAATTAGTGAATACAATTATCCCTCCTGAAAACGTTTATCTTAAAATGATGGAGGAAGTTAATGATAATGAAATCCATATTCAGCAGGAAGAATCATTTGATGAAGAAGCACTTGATGCTGAAATAAATAAAAGTGCTCTTATTAATCTTGTTGAAGGAGCTTTAGTAGAAGGTGTTAGGAAAGGTGCAAGTGATATTCATTTTGTTCCCAAACCGGGTAATAGGACAGAAATATTAATTCGTAT
>CAYNUV010000148.1:0-7208 GCA_964400245.1 uncultured Ignavibacteriaceae bacterium | reverse complement strand
TTAATTTTAAAAAATAAAAATACTTAAAAGATTTTTTATAAAACTAATAGGTAAAAAATGAGTCCGTTAAGTGTGTTCGAAAAACAAATAGAAAATCTGAACGATGAAAATATAAGCTTTACATTCAATAAAGAACTTGAAATAGAAATATATCCTAACTCGATTAATAAATACGGGGATGCATTATTTTTCATCGCAAGAAAAAATTTGGATAAAAATCTTTTTATAGTTTCGGAAAAAGAAAATATCTCATCTTATAAATTTGATGGAGAAATATCTGAAGCAGAAGAAATCAACAATCAACTATATTATAAAAAATGTCCGTTAAATCATCTTAATGCTTTATCACTTCAGAATCTTTTTCCATTTACCAAACCTATCGTTCTTAATTTAAGTGATTCCTTCGGTTATGGCGACAGGCTTGGAATTGCAAACCCCGGGCATGTAAAGGCATCAATGAAATACAAATTCAAACCTATATTTGCCCAGCAGTCAATCAGGGAGTTAACCAGAACTCAACGAACTCCTGATGAAGTGATGGATGCTGCAATCTGGGCAGTATTCCAGGAAGGTTATAAAGGTGGTTTTGGTGCAGATGCTGATCACCTTAAAACTAAAGAGAATGTTGATTTAATGATGAATGCGGGCTTTACTTTTATCACAATTGATTCCGGTGATTATGTTGATAACAATGCTGATAAGCTTAGTGAAGAAGAATTACTCAAAAAGGCAAATGAAATTGATTTTAAACCAATAAATGAAACCGGTGAAAATATTATTAACAGATATCATAAGAAAACTTTTAATCTTAGCGAAGGTATATCACTTTCGCCTTCATCTTATGAGATACTAAATGCAATTGTAAAATATGGCAGGTGTTTTATCCACATAAAGAATCTCACTTCTTATATTCAGGAAAAATACGGCGAAAGAAAATATGAAGTTGAAATATCTATTGATGAAACTAATACTCATACAACACCTTTCGATCACTTCTTTATTGTTAATGAATTAAGAAGACTAAAAATTGATTTCGTAAGTATTGCACCTCATTTTGTAGGAGGTTTTGAGAAAGGTATAGATTATAAAGATGATATAAATAAGTTCGCTGATAATTTTAAAATTCACTCAACTATAGTAAAACATTTTGGTAATTATAAATTAAGTTTTCATTCCGGCAGTGATAAATTTAAAATATATAAAAAAGTTGCAGAGTTTAAGGACAGGGGCTCTATTCATATTAAAACCGCCGGAACAAGTTATCTTGTTGCACTAAATGTGATTGCCATTAAAGATCCCGGTTTATTCAGGGAAATACTAGATTTTTCTGTTGAGGAATATAAGATTGAAAAAGAAAGTTATCATGTTTCCGCAAGATTGGATGAAATAAAAAAATCTGATAAGTATACAGATGAAGAATTACCTCAAATGTTTTTTAATGATAGTGCCAGACAAGTATTGCATGTAACTTTTGGAAAGGTACTTACAGAAAAAGACTCCGGCAATAGATTTTTATTTAAAGACAGGATTAAAAATTGTTTGATGCTGAATGAGGAGTTACACTATAGTTTACTTATAGAACACTTCGATAAACACTTAAACCCATTTAATTAAATATATATGAATAAAAATTTTGAAGACCTTAAGAATAAAATTTGTGTTATAACGGGCGGTAGTGGAGCAATCGGCTTTGCAATTGTTAAATCTCTTGAAGCTGTAGGTTTAAAAGTTGCAGTAATATCAAGAAATAAAAATAAAACTACAGAAAAATTATCTACAGAATTTGGTGATGATAAAAATGTTATTGCCGTTGAAGGTGATGTTATTAATAAGAATTCCCTTCTTAAGGCAAAATGGGAAATAAACCAAAAACTTGGTGAAATTAATATTTTAATAAATTGTGCAGGCGGTAATTTTCCAAAAGCAACAACCGAATTTGAATATTTTGAAAAAGAAAAAACAGGTGATAAGAGTAAAAGCTTTTTAGGTTTGGATGTTGATGCAATTCAAAATGTTTTTAATCTTAACTACCTCGGGACAATAATACCAACCCAGGTATTTTCCGAAGATATGATTAAAAATAATTATGGGGTAATACTGAATATATCATCTATAAGTTCATTCAGGCCATTAACAAAAGTGTCGGCTTATTCTTCAGCAAAAGCTGCTGTAAATAATTTTACGCTATGGCTCTCAGTTCATTTTGCCGATTTAAATATTCGCGTTAATGCAATTGCACCTGGTTTTATTCTTGCTGAACAGAACAAGTTTCTTTTAATTGATAAAGATACGGGGAAACTTACAAAAAGAGGAGAAAAAATAATTGCTGCTACACCTGTTAAAAGATTTGTTGAACCGGAAGAAATTCAGGGTGCTGTATTATTTTTAATATCTGATTTGTCTAAAGCAATTACCGGGGTTATTCTTCCGGTTGATGGTGGATTTAATGCGTATAGTGGTGTTTAATGAAATACTTACTTAGATTTTTTCTAATTAATTTTAAATGATATTAATAAATATTTTTTATTGAGGTTTATTCAGAATGGACAATGGTTTAAATATTAATTCAAAAGGAGAATTTGATTTCATATCACTTGGAGCGCTGGTTCACAGGTTAGATCCCGGAACTATTCCATTCAGGAAAGCTACCGAATGTAAAATTCATGTAAGCGGCGGAGAGTTTAATTGTGCAGCTAATCTTGCAGATTGTTTCGGGATGAAAACAGGAATTGTATCCGCAATAGTTAACTATCCGATTGGTGATTTAATTGCAGAACGCGTCAGAGCAATGGGGGTTAAATCCTTCTTTAAGAGTTTTAATCACAATGGTGTTAACGGACCCAATATGGCTACCGTTTATAGCGATAGGGGATTTGGTTTACGAGCACCTGTTGTTTTTTATAATCGAAGTAATGAAGCTGCTGCTCTTCTTAAACCGGGAGACTTTAATTGGAATGAGATTTTCTCCGGGGGTGTTCGCTTGTTTCATAGCGGTGGAATTTTTGCTTCACTTTCGGAAACAACAGGTGAAGTTATTATTGAAGCAATGAAAGCTGCAAGAGCTGCCGGTGCAGTTACAAGTTTTGATTTGAATTTCCGGGCAAAGCTTTGGAACATCTTGGGTGGTGAAAAGAAAGCAGTTGAAGTAATAGCTAAAATTGTTGAACACGTTGATATATTGGTTGGGAATGAAGAAGATCTTCAAAAAGGTCTGGGAATTACCGGTCCCGAAGTTTCAGCCAAATCAAAATTAGATCCGAGTACTTTTTTTAGAATGATAGATAAAGTTGTTGCTAAATATCAAAAAGTAAAAATTATAGCCACTACACTTCGTGAAGTGCACTCAACTAATCATCACAGTTGGAGTGCTGTTGCCTGGGTGAATGGTAAAACATATTCTGCACCAACCTGTGAGCTGAACGTATTTGATCGCGTTGGCGGTGGTGATGGATTTGCGAGTGGTTTCTTTTATGGTTTGCTGAGCAACTTAAGTCCTGATGAATCTGTAAAACTTGGCTGGGCACACGGTGCTCTTCTAACTACATTTCCAGGTGATACAACAATGGCAACTTTAAATGATGTTAGAGCATTTGCTGAAGGAGGCTCTGCTCGTATTCAACGATAGGATGAATGATTGCATGAATGCATGGATGCATGATCGCATTCAGGCTTATCATACTTTCATACATAGATTATTATAAGTATATGTTATACTTTTCAAAAGGTTCTGAAACTACATCTCTCACTGAATCCGAAATCAAAGAAGGACTATATTCTTCTTTTGAAAAATTGGGAGACAAAAAAAAAATTCTCGCGATTCCTCCTGATTTAACCCGGTTTCATTCCCAAGCCGGTGAACTTACCCGATATTCCTATCATTACTTTAAAGATAAATTAACAGATATTTTACCTGCCATAGGAACTCATTTTCCTATGACTGAAAAAGAGATTGATATTATGTATGGCGATACTCCAAAATCTCTTTTCAGAGTTCACAAGTGGAAAGAAGATCTTGTTACTCTTGGTGTTGTTCCTCCAGAATTTATTCATGAAGTTTCTGAAGGAAAAGTAAATTATGATTGGGCAGCCCAGGTAAACAAGTTGATGGTTGAAGGGAAATTTGATTTGATCCTGTCAATCGGACAGGTAGTTCCTCATGAAGTAATCGGAATGGCAAATCAAAATAAAAATATTTTTATAGGTTCCGGTGGAAAAGATGCAATCCATAAAAGCCATTTTCTTGGTGCAGTTTATGGAATGGAAAGAATAATGGGGCGTGCCGATACACCAGTCAGGAAAGTTCTTAATTATGCATCAGAAAATTTTGCTAAACATTTACCTATTGTTTATGTTCTTACAGTTATAGGCAAGGATGGAAATAATGATCTTGTAATGCGCGGCCTTTATATTGGTGATGATTATGAATGCTTCAAACTTGCGGCTGAGCTTTCTCTTAAAGTAAATATTAATTTGCTTAATGAGTCCCTTAAAAAAATTATTGTTTATCTTGATCCTATGGAATTTAAAAGCACGTGGCTTGGAAATAAAAGTGTTTACAGGACAAGAATGGCAATTGCAGATGATGGTGAATTGATCGTTCTTGCACCTGGACTAAGAGAGTTTGGAGAAGATAAAGGTATTGATAAGCTTATCCGAAAATATGGTTATTTAACTACACCGGAAATCCTGAAGCTTGTGGAAGAAAACGATGATCTGAAGAATAATCTTGGTGCTGCTGCACATTTAATACATGGCTCATCTGAAAACAGGTTTAAGATAACTTATTGTCCGGGTAATATCACACGGGAAGAAATTGAAAGTGTTAATTTTAATTACAGCGATCTGAATAAAATGCAGGAAAAATATAATCCCAAAAAACTTAAAGATGGTTTTAATATTGTTGATGGAGAAGAAATATTTTATATATCAAATCCGGCATTGGGTTTATGGTCAACAAAAGATAAATTTAAAAACTAAATGAAATAAAAAGATAAAAAGGGAGAAATAAAAAATGAGTAAAGCTGATATAGGCTTGGTAGGGCTTGCAGTAATGGGTGAGAACCTCATTCTTAATATGGAAAGTCATGGTTTCATTGTTGCCATTTATAACCGAACTATTGAAAAGGTAGATAACTTTATAAACGGAAGGGGAAAAGGGAAAAATATTATCGGTGCACATTCCATTGAAGAATTAATTTCGAATCTGAAAAGACCAAGAAAAATAATGTTAATGGTTAAAGCAGGTAAACCTGTAGATGATTTTATAGAACTTCTTTTACCTCATCTGGAAAAAGGCGATATAATTATTGATGGAGGAAATTCTCATTTCCCGGATACAATAAGAAGAACAAAATATCTTGAAGAAAAAGGATTTCTTTATATCGGTACAGGTGTTTCCGGTGGAGAAGAAGGTGCATTAAAAGGTCCTTCAATTATGCCGGGCGGTTCTCCTGAAGCCTGGCAGCATGTAAAACCTATCTTCCAATCTATTGCAGCTAAAGTTGAAGATGGAACTCCCTGCTGCGATTGGGTTGGTGAGAACGGTGCCGGCCACTTTGTAAAGATGGTTCACAATGGAATTGAATACGGTGATATGCAATTAATTTGCGAAGCATACCAGATTATGAAAGATCTTGTTGGATTAAGCTATGAAGAAATGCATACCGTTTTTAAAGAATGGAATGAAGGAGAATTGAACAGTTACCTTATTGAAATAACCAGGGATATTCTTGGCTTTAGAGAAAATGGTTCTCCTTTAGTAGAAAAAATTCTTGATAAAGCCGGGCAAAAAGGAACCGGCAAGTGGACAGTTGTTGCTTCACTTGATTTAGGTGCACCATTAACTTTAATTGGTGAAGCCGTATATGGAAGAACACTTTCTGCTTTAAAAGATGAAAGAGTTGAAGCTTCAAAAGTTTTATCAGGACCAAAACCAAAATTTGAAGGTAATAAAAAAGAATTTATTGAAGATTTAAGAAAGGCATTATATGCTGCCAAGATGGTTTCTTATACTCAGGGTTATATATTAATGAAATACGCTGCACAGGAATATAATTGGAATCTTAATTATGGAGGGATCGCTTTAATGTGGAGAGGCGGTTGTATAATCCGTTCAATATTTCTTGGAAAGATTAAAGAAGCTTTTGATAAAAATCCAAAACTTTCAAATTTGCTTCTCGATCCTTTCTTCAAAGAAAAAATTGAATCATCACAGGAATCATGGCGAAAAGTTATTTCCGCATCAGTGTTGAATGGAATATGGATTCCGGCTTTATCGACAGCATTAAATTATTTTGACGGTTTCAGGAATTCACGATTACCTGCAAATCTTTTACAAGCTCAGCGGGATTATTTTGGAGCTCATACTTATGAAAGAGTTGATAAACCCCGCGGCGAATTCTTCCACACTAATTGGACAGGCAGAGGTGGCTCAACTTCTTCTTCAACTTATAATGTGTGATGAATAAGAGAGTTATGAATAAAGAATCCATATTAAAAAAAATATTTGATCTAAAAGCAGTTGCAATAATCAGAATGAGCAATGCCGATAAACTCAAAAGAGTTGTTGAAGCAATTCATAAAGGTGGAATTTCAGCAATTGAGATTACAATGACGGTACCGAATGCTCTTGCTTCGATTGAAGAAATATCAAAAACAATGGGTAATGATGTTCTTGTTGGTGTCGGTTCAGTTTTAAATTCACAAACCGCAACTGATGCAATTAATGCTGGAGCTAAATTTGTTGTATCGCCGGTTTATAAGGAGGAAGTTGTTTCAACTGTCAGGAAATATAATCTTCCTGTAATGCCGGGTGCTTTTACTCCAACTGAAGCATTGACTGCTTATGAAGGCGGTGCAGATGTAGTCAAAATCTTTCCCGCCGATGTTGTAGGAATGGCATTTTTTAAAGGAGTATTAGCTCCAATGCCATTCTTAAAATTAATGCCGACAGGTGGAGTAACTTTGAAAAATGCAGGCGAATGGATAAAAGCAGGAGCCTGTGCCGTTGGTGTTGGTACCGCTCTTCTTGATAAGAAAGCTATCGAAGAAGAAAACTATTCTAAACTTACTGAGAATGCAAAAATTTTTATTCAAAGTATTCACGGTTAGTTTTTATATCCCAAATTTAAATCATAATATAAGAATTGGATCGCATTATGAAATTATTTGATCTAACCGGTAAAACGGCAATTGTAACAGGAGGCGGT
>CAYNUV010000147.1:0-7217 GCA_964400245.1 uncultured Ignavibacteriaceae bacterium | reverse complement strand
TTGCTGCGGTTTAGGTTCAATGATGAGTCTTGTACTTACCAGCGGAATACATGGAGGTTATGGTTTCCAGCAGTTTAGTGCAGAGGGTTTTAATCATTACATTGATGTTTATAACCAGAACATAACTGCAACACTCACTCAGAAGATGGATGAATTTGGTTTTGCAACCGGATTTAAATTTGGAATAAACCTTTTTCAATTCATGGTTGATGATTTAATAATTGGAATGAAATTATCTTATCATATTCTTAAGGAAGAACATAATGCGACAGCTAATGTAACCGGAGGAACAGCACGAAGAGAATATGAGCTTACATATAAATCATTTCATACCGGGATATCATTTGCTTATTATATTTCAAAAAATCTTGATTTGAAAATTGCTGACCTGATGTTGACATTTAATTCTGCTGATTTTGAAAACAGACTTATCCAGCCTAACTTACCGACTGAAGAACAGAAATTAACGAGTGTTGAAAACCCTATTGGTTTTAATGCTTCCACAGGTTTTACTTTTTATATTATCCCTCCTTACATATCAATTGAAGGAACAGTTGGTTATTCACTCTTCTCAATTGATGAAATGGAATCTGAAAGCGGAACACCCTTTCCTGTAGATGAAAATAATTCTACAGCAATGACGAACTTTATAGATGGCGGCGGCTTATATGCTTTTGCACAACTAAATATTGCAGTTCCATTTAATTGATATTGTTTGTAAGTTGAACAAGATAGTGATGAGGTATTATGGTTTCCCGTTCAACTGTAGTTTTTTTCATCTGGTTTATTTCTGCAATAGTTCTTAACGCACAATCATCATTTGGTTTTGGCTGCCTTGGTTTTGGCGGCGGTTATGGCGGATTCAGCTACCAGCAATACAAACCAAACGGACTTAATGATTATATATCTGCCTTCAATGATATCAGGAGTGATTCCCTTGTCTCTCCAATGGAAAATTTTGGTAAAGCACGGGGTTACAGGATAGGGTTAAATTTCTTCCGCGCAAAAATTAAAAATTTTATTTTAACTACTAAGGGCTATTACCAGTCTATCTCTGAAAAGCATGAATCCCTGGAAAAATTTTTATCAGGAACCAGTTCCACAACTATGAAACTTGAAATGAGAAACTGGGGTGTTGGAATTGATCTTGGCATTTCTCTGACAAAATCCATTAGCTGGAAAGTAATAGACGGAGCTGTGCACTTTAACAACATAACTCTTACAAACACCGAAAATCGGACAGGCGAACAGACAATAGTAAATAAATACAGAACCGAATCCACTGCACTTGGCTATTCAATCGGTACAGGTTTCATCCTGGAAGTAATTGATGAATATTTTACAATCGAGGGATTAGCTGGTTATACAAGTCTATCAGTAGATAATCTGAAAACGGACGATGGAGTCTGGCTGACAGAAAATGAAACGTCTTCTCAATCGATGACTGGTTTTATTGACGCAGGGGGTTTTAATGCTGTGATACAGCTAAATGTAGGATTCCCGTTGTAAAATGAATATAATCCTCAATATTATTTTTGTTTTTTGTTCAAGATTTAAGAACACCGATTAACGATTCTTGATCTAAGAAGTTTATAAAAAAAAATCAAAAATCAAAAATCTTAAATCGTTAATCCTTGCTCTTAAATCAGAAAAAAATTGGTTGGCGGCTATGCTGCACTTAGGGTGAATGGATGAATGAGAAAGTCAATTAAAATCATTCACTCATCCATGCATTCAACTTGAAGAGATATCTTTTTTATGAAACTATCCAAACTCGATTCCGCTTCTGTTATTGCAATACGTGATTGCATGGGTGCAAAAAAAAATGAAAAAATTCTGATCATATCTGATGAACAAAAAAGAAAAATCGGATTTTCTTTGTATGAAAATGCTTTGAGACTTGGACACGAAGCACTTTATGTTGAGATGAAATCAAGAAAGCAAAATGGTGAAGAACCGCCGAAAGAAATTGCTGAACTTATGCAGAAGTTTGATGTTGTTCTTTGCCCAACTGCAAAATCCTTAACGCACACAGATGCAAGAAGAGCAGCTTCTGCAAAAGGAGTAAGAGTTGCAACCTTCCCGGGAATAACAGAAAATGTTATGATAAGAGGAATGAATGCCGATTATAAAAAAATTGCAAAGCTTTCAATTAAACTTGCGAAGATTCTTGAGAAGGGAAAAAAGATAAGAGTTACAGCGCCTGCAGGAACAGATATTTCTTTCAGAATAGAAGGAAGAAAAGCAATTGCAAGTAAAGGTTTATTCCACAAAAAAGGAGAGAGTGGCAACTTACCAACCGGAGAAACATTTTTAGCGCCCGTTGAAGGAACAGCTAACGGAGTTTTTGTAGTTGATGGTTCGATGGCTGGACTTGGATTGATAAAAAATGCTAATATCACGATTGAAGTAAAAGATGGTTTTGCAACTGAGATTACAGGCGGAAAACTTGCATCTGAGTTGAAGAAACAACTTGGTAGTGTTGGAAAGATGGCGAGAAACATTGCTGAGTTTGGAATAGGAACAAACGATAGTGCAAAATTAAGCGGAGTTCTTCTTGAGGATGAAAAAGTTTTAGGAACGATTCATATTGCTTTGGGAAATAATGTTTCAATGGGCGGAAATGTAAATGTCCCGCTTCATCTTGATGGTGTTATTAAAAAGCCCACAGTTTATATGGATGAGAAGTTGTTGATGAAGGATGGGAAGCTGCTGGTAAAATAGTCCTTTTAGTAAGTTTCTTTCCTTTATTCTTCTCCCTCATTTTTTTATTTTTACAATTGAATCATTAATCATTCAGGAAATTTTTAATGCCTTTACTCCCTATAACTCTTTTTGGAGATAAAATACTTCGTAAAAAAACAAGCAAGGTTACTGAAGTTGATAACAAAACAATCGAGCTGATAAAAAATATGTTTGATACTATGAGGAATGCCAGCGGTATTGGTTTAGCTGCAAACCAGGTTGGTGCTGATAAACAAATTTTTATTTTTGATGTCTCCGGCGTTGAAGGATATGAAGAGAACAAACCGATGACGATAATTAATCCGAGGATTATTGAAAGATCCGAAGAAAAAAATAAAATGGAAGAAGGCTGCCTCAGTATTCCGGATGTAAGAATGGAAATTGAAAGATCTAAAGAAATTTTTATTGCCTACCAGGATATTGATCTTAAAGAACATACTATGAAAACAATCGATGTTCTTGCACGGGTTATGCAACATGAATATGATCATCTGCAGGGAATTCTTTTTACCGATTATCTGACGGAGAACCAAAAGAAAGAATTAAAAAAAGATCTCGACAAAATCAGGAAAAGGGAAATAGAAGTTGATTACCCGGTTTCCGAAGAAGCCGGTTGATTCACGATGAACATAATCTTTATGGGCAGTGCAGATTTTTCAATTCCATCCTTGGAAAAATTATATAAAAGCAAACATAAAATAATCGCACTCGTTACTGTTCCAGATAAAGAAAAGGGAAGAGGGCAAAAAATTTCAACTTCACCTGTAAAAGAATTTGGGATTAAAGATAATCTTCCTGTTCTTCAGCCGGAAAAACTTAAAGATGAAACAGTCATTCAACAATTAAAAGATTTTAATGCTGATCTTTTTGTTGTTGTTGCTTTCAGAATTTTGCCGAAAGAAATTTTTACAATTCCGCCTAAAGGTTCATTTAATCTTCATGCTTCTCTTCTTCCCAAATACAGAGGGGCAGCACCAATACAATGGGCTTTAATAAAAGGTGAAACTGAAACCGGTGTAACTACTTTCGCCCTCGAAGAAAAAGTGGATACGGGTAATATTTATATTCAGGAGAAAGTTAAAATTGATGATGAAGATAATTTTGGGACTTTGCATGATAAACTAAGCATTCTTGGTTCTGATGTTGTTTTGAAAACTGTTGATATGATTGAATCGGAAAATTATAAATTAAAACATCAGGATAATTCTCTGGCAACTCCGGCTCCCAAGATTATTCCTGAGACAGGAAAGATTGATTGGACAAAACCAGCTAAAGAAATTCAAAGTCTTATAAAAGGTTTATCTCCAACACCTTGTGCATATTTTTTTCATACTGACAGGAAGATAAAAATTTATAAGACAAGATTAATTGAAAAAGAAAATCCTGTTCCCGGGAAAATTATTGCCTCAAAGAAAAATCTATTTATAGAATGCGGTAAAGATGAATTAGAAATTCTTGAACTTCAGCTTGAGGGAAGAAAGAGAATGAATGCTGAGGAGTTTTTACGAGGGTTTAAGTTTGCCACATAGGATAATTGTATAGTACGAAATCTGAACTAACCATTCTTTTTATCTTCCCAATGAAACAAATGTAACATCCGGTGGAGTGCTGGTGCAACGATAAGACCCGCTGTTATTAGAAAAATTAATCCGGCATAAAGTGCATATAATCCTGCAAATAGTTTTCCGCCATCAGTTTGCGGAGATTCAATTGGACCCATACCACCAAGCAGCATTGCTGAATTAAGAAACGAATCAAGCCACGGTAATTCTTCGTAATAATGATAACCAATCATTCCAAGGAACAGCGAGAATAAAATCAGGGATAGAGCGCCGGCAAAATGTATGATTAAGCGACGCACAAAGTGACGCCGTGGTATCGGTTTTTGGTAGTGCGGTTCGTACATGTGATTGCTTCCGGTAATTGCTTCTTTTAAAACATATAAAATAAAAAGTAGAATCTCAAATAATCAGACTTGAGTGAAGCCATAGTTTATCACTCAAAAATTTTTCCGGGCGGAACTTCAAAATATGTGAACATTAAATTCCTTCCTTTTACAGCCCAGTATTTTGAATTGCTTTCTTTATCAATCTGTATTTCGTGCGAACTGTTTGGGTAAAAAGCTGCCTGATCTTTCAATTCTTTTTTCAAATTATTCCCTTTAATCTCCTATTGGTATGATGTTCCGGTTTTCTACCATAAGCATAACTGTTTTTTGCGGTGCTCTTGTTCTGTGCATTACATTTTTTGAAATGGTTACGCCATGTCCCGGATATAGTTCTATTGTTCGATCTTCTAAATCAACAAGAAGTTTTCCTTCAAGAACGAAAAAGAATTCATCATCATTTTCATGTTTATGCCAGTGATATTCGCCTTCGACAATTCCAACTCTTACAACACTGCTATTAACTTCTGTAAGAGTTTGATTGAACCATTTGTCTTTACATTCTTTTACCATTTGGGGAATATCAATCAGCTCAAAGTGTTTGAACTTGATATCGAGATGAGTGTTGTAATTGAATTGTTTATTCATTGTGCTCATATTTTTTTGTTTAATTGTTATCTATTACAAAGATATAATGGCAAGGCGATGATCCCAAACAAAATTTAATTCCCGATTTTTAAAATAATTACAGTTCTTGATTATATCCTAATTCGATACTAATTTGTATTCAACTATAAAAGGAATTTATATATGCCGATCATTAAATCTATCTCCAGCTTGCGACACCGAACCCGTGAGATTGCAAGTATTTGCCATACTAAAGACGAACCTGTTTACCTGACAACAAATGGTGAAGGTGATCTTGTTGTTATGAGTATCAGTCATTACGAACGACTTAAAGCCAGGGCCGACCTTTTCGAAAAGCTCGGAGTTGCACAAACTCAATCTGCTGCAGGGAAGAAAGGTATCACTCATAAACAGATGATGACCAAGCTTCGACGCCGCATCAATGCCCGTTAAATACAAGCTCCGGTATCTTCCAATTGCCCAGGAAGATTTTATTTCTCTATATTATAAAGGGCAAAGAGATTGAAGTTCATAGAGTTGTTTATGGTTCACGAAGTCTCGATCACCTCATCTAACGATAACACTTTTTTGTTGTCATAACATTCCTTCACATTTAAGCCTGAGATTGAGAAGTGTGTTAACTAAAGGATGCAGGTCTTTTTTATCAACAAGTTTCAGTCTGCGTTTACCAAATCTTTTATCTAAAATAGCAAATGATTTAATAATGGGATTGTCGCTTGCAAATGCTTCATCAATGTTTGCGTTGAGATAATCAAAGCAGGCAACGACAAAATCCCAACGGGAGAATTCTCCTTTCTCTACTGCCTGACCTGCTGTTCTTTCTTCTGCAGGAATTCTTTCATTTATTTCGGGAGTGTTCCAGCCGTATTTCTGGTAGTTATCGGGAGTTGAAAAGTTGGCTATCTCTTTTCCATCAAGAGTAATCCAGCCTCTAACCATAAAATAGCTGCCGCTTGTGTAACGTGTTGTGTAGAGATGAACTCTCCCTTTTACACAATCAGCAAATTTATCTTCAATTGTTTTTTTTAGTTTAGACCAGCGCATAAAATTATAGATATTCAGTCATGAAATGGTCGTTACTGCACAAAAACATAGAAAATTTTTATAAATATGGAGTTTAATATTTAGTTAATACTTTTTTTTGTTTTTCCCATACTATAATCCGTACTTGATCTTTTTGTAAATGAAAGGTTTGGGGATCAATCTCAACGGGAATATTATTTTCAGTAAAACAATCAAATAAAATTTTTCCCAGTTCAACATTTGGAGATTCAATCGATATAGGATATTCACCTTTAGCGTCATTAATTTTTAAGTTATTTATTATAAAATAAGGAGTAAATCTAAGAGCATTGCAAATATCATCTCCAAAAGAAATTGCTTCTTCTGTATTTACAGTTTCAATCTCAAAATTAATATCATGTCTACCATGTCCACTAAAACCTTTTAATTTTTCAGCAAAAATACCAGGATTAATAAATTTTCTCCATTTAAATTCATCAATTATTCCTTGTGTTTCATTTTTTAGATTTGTTTTAAGATTAGATATTTCTTTTTGTGATACACTATTTAATTCTTCATTTCCCTTTATCTGTGCTTTAAGAGAATCAATTTCTTCTTTTTGACCAATTAATGTCGAATCATATCTTTGTTCTTTTACTTCTTCAGATTTTCTTTTTAATTCATCATTTCTATCGGAATATATTTTAAGAAAAGTTCCAGATATTGCAGCGAAAACCCCACAAACTATAACAAACCATTTTAAATTATTAGTTATCTTTCTATCAGAATATATTTTTAAAAAAATACCAGATGTTGCCGTAATTAAACCGCAAATAATAACAAACCACTTTAAATAATCAGTTATATTGGAAATGTCTTCAAAGGAATACCAGTATGGCATTTGAATCACCCTTCAAATTCTAATTTCTACAAAAGG
>CAYNUV010000146.1:0-7234 GCA_964400245.1 uncultured Ignavibacteriaceae bacterium | reverse complement strand
TATTTCTCTTCATTCATAAATCCTCCTTTAATTATACTACTTTTTTACCTAACTGAGCTTCCAAAGCAAGCTTCATAGGTTTAATATTGTGCTGACTTTTACAATGAGGACAGACAAAAATATCATCTTTTATTGGATAAGGCAAGTTCCCTGGTTTTAATGCCGTATTTGACAGGAAATTAAGCTGAATCTTTGAGATTTGATTACAATTGCTACATTTAAAATCCGTTTCAGCTTTTTCAACCTGATTCGGATGTGATCCTCCCTGAATAACCTGTTGTACTAAAAATTTTTCAATCTGTGTTTTTGTGGTCTCAAAAACTTTATATAGATTTGTTTCAAATGACATTCTTAACAATGTATAATATCGAAGTATAGCTTCATTAAGTTTAGCGTCTGCAGAAAAATCTGTTATCTTCAAACCAATTCTCTGAAAATCCTCCTTTTTAACTGATCGTCCATGTGTAAGCCACTCTGATTGTTTACATAAAATTTCGGCTATTTTACTTGCTTGTGCTTCCTTTTCTTCAGGAGTCACAGGTTTGCCTGTTGAGCTATGTTTGTCCCAATATTTAAATTTATAATCCATAAGCCATTTCTTAACTAATATTTGAGAAAAATCTTGAGCATTTCTACAATGTTGAATTTCACCTGGAGAAATGTTCTGTAAAATGGGTATGTATGCTGGATTTAACTTGCCCGTATCTATTACTTCCTTCTTTATTTTTTCAAGACCTTCTAAAAATGCTTCCGCTGAGAATCTTTTGTTATTATTTATTATTTGAGCATCAATTGGACCTAATGCAGACATCTCACCCATTAAAATCTCATCTCCAGCTAAAGCGAAAATAGTACCAGCACTTTTGGCCCATCCTGCAATAATTATCCCAACCTTTTCATATTTACTCCTAATCAACTTTACCAAATCTTCAACTACCTCTGCTATTCCACCTGGTGTCTCTAGTACAATGTCTATTTCTGTGCCGCTTAACTGCGATAATTGATCAGAAAATGGTAAAATATCCGAATAATCTATTGAAATAGGAGCATTATTTTTCATGAAATCACTTGCGTAAACTAAAATATCCCTATTCCCTCTAATTTTTGAAAATTTGTTCTAATTGAAGTTTTCTTTCCTTCTGAAGATCAATGTAGCCCATTTGTTTATTTAAATATTCAGTATAGTAACTCATGAATCCCTTCTATTTAGTATTATAAAAATAGAAAAAATTGAGATGTATTAAAACTATTTCTCAAGGTATGTAAAAAGAAACTTTGTTAAATATGTTATTTAGGAGAACGGGAAGATTATTATTAATTATTATTATTTTCATTTTAATCTGTCTTATTCTAAATCAGTATTAAAAAATATTTTTAATTATCCTTCAACAGATAGCTTTTAAAAATATTCTGCACAATATTGCATAAGGAATTTCGTTGTGTGTCCCCTGAGATTAAATAACATAAATGATAAAAATTATAAGAACCAATTCAGACAATCCCGATTTCATTTCACTCGTGAAATTACTTGATGCAGAACTTGCAAAAAGAGACGGTGAAGACCATCCTTTCTATGCACAGTTCAATAAGATTAATAAAATTAAATATGCAGTTGTTGCGTACGAAAATGATAAACCGGTGAGCTGCGGTGCAATAAAAGAATACACTACAGACACTATGGAAATTAAGCGAATGTACACATTGCCTGAAAGCAGGGGAAAAGGAATTGCCACCAAAATTTTGATTGAATTAGAAAAATGGGCAACTGAATTGTCCTTCGCAAAGTGCATATTAGAAACCGGGAAAAAACAGCCGGAAGCAATCGCACTTTACAAAAAGAACGGGTACAAACTTATTCCAAACTACGGGCAGTATGCAGAAATTGAAAACAGTGTCTGCTTCGAAAAAGAAATGAAAAAGATTATAAACAATATTGCATAAGGAATTTTGTTAGTGGCAATGCTGAGGAACGCCATGACAAGGTGGCAAAAAGAATAATAACGCTAACCGTTAATTAATTACATTTTTTCAACTCTGAGCCAAATGATATTGCAATTGCTTTCATCGAATCAACTTTAAATTGCATTTTTTGCATTATCTCATTGAATCTATCTGAGCCTCTTACACTCTCAAGATAAGGATAAACATAGTTATTACTGGATCCCGTCCAACCCCTATCTACTGCAATATTCAACCAGTAAAGTGATTTTTCATTATCACCGATTATTCCAAAGATATCTGCAAGGTTTTTAGCATTGAGATTAAATATCTCTGAAACTTCTTTTTCCTGTTCCAGATGAAGTTCCATTTCACTCATTAGTATTTTATTTGCATCATTGTTCCGATTTATTTTCTTCAATACATACGCGAATTCATATTCTCCATCCTTATTTATTGAATTGGATTTTTCAAAATATATTTTTGACTTTGAATAATCTCCTTTAAGCATTTCGAGTTTTCCACCAAGAAAGAGTACATAAAAATTTCCCGTGTAAACTGAGAGTAATTTGTTAAAATGTTTTTCTGCGCTTTGCAAATCTTTCATCAGAATAAAATGCTCTGTAATATAAAGCAAAGTGACTAAGTTCTCGTTGTCTAATGTTAAAGCTTTCTCAAACCATTTTACTGCAAGCCCGTTACAGCCAAACTTCTGATAAATTCCACCCATCAGGACATAACTAAAAAGGTCATTCGGCTTTAGCAGGATTGATTTCTTTACTAATTTATAAGCTTCATCCAGGTTTCCTTCATCAAAGTGAACAACAGCTAAATTATGAATAGCGGTAGAAAAATTTGGATTAAGCCGGATTGCTTCCTCGTAATGGTATTTTGCTAATTTAAAATCACCTTTCGCTTTGTAACTTTTTGCTAATGAAGAATGACCTTCTGCGAGATTAGGGTTAATCTCAAGAGATTTTTTACTCATTGCTACTGCTGAATCCTGCCATTCGACCGGGTAAAGATATCTTCTCACTTTTTGATCATAAGCTGAAGCAAGTCCGGCATAAGCCAAAGCATAATCCGGATCAATCTTTAAAGCTTTTTTATAATACTCAATTGCACGTTCGTTATCTTCATCGGTATATCTTTCAGCTCATTCTCTTCCTCTCAGGTAGAATGCGTAAGCTTCAATATTATCTGTTGGTTCCGATTCGAGCAATAACTTTTCCTTTGGTACCAGTTGAGCTTCCAGTTCCTTTGCAATTCTTTCAGCAATTTCTGACTGAACTTTAAATATGTCATCCATTTTTCTATCGTAAGTTGCAGCCCATAAATGTTCATCATTGTTTGCATTAATTAACTGTCCTTTATTCTTACTTTTTCACCAATTATTCTTACACTCCCTTCAAGTATTGTCCCTGCACCAAGTTCATTAGCAATTTCCTTTAGACTCAGATTAGTATTCTTATATTTCATTACCGATGTTCTGGAAATTACTTTAAGGTCAGAAATTTTTGAAAGATTTGTTAGAATATCCTCAGTGATTCCATCACTGAAATATTCATCTTCTTTCGAATCGCTCATATTTAAAAAAGGGAGAAGAGCGACCACTTTTGCGTTATATGGCAGTATTCTAATAGGATCTTTAGCATATAAAAGATATGCTGTAAAAACCGCACTCAAAAAGATGATGGAATGAAAAACTATTTCGCGCTTTTTAATCTTTTGTTTACCTTCTCTTCCGTGGTACCAAACTAATACAGCCACAGAAAAAAATCCAAAGATAATAATTATGAGAAGGGAGTCAAAAATGTTGGGGGGAAATTGATATCTTAAACTAAATAAATTAAGTAAACCAATAACAGTGACACACGAGCTTAAGTATATAGCGAACCATTTGCGGATTTTACGTTCCTTGATCTCCTGATAAAAATTTTTCATTTACTTAAGAATAGCGATTTTCTATGGCAGTAAATTACAAAATAATTTTATTTACAAAATTCAGATTCCGTAAATTTTCCCTGAAAAAAAGTTAGGGTGGAAAGATTCTTGTTAACACTTTTTACCTGCGTATAGAAAAGGGATGAAATATTTTTGAAACTGGAACAATTGCTTTTTTCGCGGGATTATAGACCTGGCAAATCCATTATATCAGTTAATTTATACGTTTTACTTTATTCTCACTTATTCCCCAACGCCTTCAAAGTCTCAATCCTTTCATCAAGCATTTTGATCTTTCCATCCAATTCTTTCATGCGGGCATCGATTTCATCTTCATACCCGGCTTTATCCCAGTAACCTCTCTCCTCGAAATAACTTTTGAAAAGCCAGTTATGCTTAAGTGCTTCCATATTTTCTGCAAGACTGGATGCCGCAAGCCGTGCATCATAAGTAGTTTTTTCAATATTCCTTACGGCACTTGCAAAAGTAGAATCAAACTCAGAACCATCAACAAGCATTGAACCGAGCGCACCTTTCCCCTCCTTAACCCCGGTAATAATTGTATCAAGATCAGTTACAACAGAATTAATATTTCCCACTACTTTTTCAACTCCTTTACCCAGCTTATCAAAGACTTCGGTCATTTCATAAATCTCAGCAGTTATACCTTGCAAGCTTGAATCGGCTCTTTTCGTTAAATTAGTAGCCCCCTGGTAAAGTTCCTCATCAACAAGTAGTTTTCCAATAGAACCTTCACCCCTGTTTACCCTTTCAACAATATCGGAAAGGCTTTTAGTAAGATCCTTCGTATAACGCATAATACCCTGCGTCTCCTCAATTACCTGGGCAAAACCAACAGGTTCTTTTGTCTGAATAACTCCTCCATCTTTTACTTGTTCGGCAGAACTTGTTCCTATCTGTATTACAACAACTTTATTTCCAACCAAGCCCTCAGTCTCAATAGATGCACGCGTATCGGTTTTTATAAAACGGGCAACATCTTCTTTTATATCCATAATAACTTCAACACGACCTGTTGTATCATTAACAATAGTAATGTCAGTTACAGTCCCGACATCAATTCCGCTTAATCTTACAGTAGCTCCGTTTTTCAATCCCTGGATGTCATGAAAATAAGCCCGTACTTTAAAAGTCGAACTGAAGAGAGCCTCTTTATCTCCAAGCATAAAGATTGAAATTGCAAGAATTGTTAGTCCAAGAAAAATAAAAATACCAATTTTAACTGTAGAATATTTTTTTGCCATTATATTTCTCCTGCTTCGATGTCAACAAGTTCACTGCTGAAAAAATTTTTTAGGAATGGATCATCAGCTTTTTCAAGTCCCTTAATTTCGCCTTCGTAACATATTTTACCTGCTCTTAAAACTATCGAGGTATCCGCTACTATCTTTGCACAGATGAGATCATGGGTAACCACAATAGCTGTTATATTAAGATCTTTCTGAAGTTCAACTATCAACTGGCTTATCTCTTTTGCTGTAATTGGATCAAGACCTGTTGTTGGTTCATCATATAAAATAAGTTCCGGCTCTGTAATTATTGTTCTTGCAAGTCCTACTCTTTTTTTCATACCTCCCGAAAGTTCGGCAGGCTTTTTATCAATAGCTTTTGAAAGACCGACTTTCTCAAGAACATCTTTAACTTTTGCTTCTCTCTCTTTTGCTGAAAAACTAAAGTTACGGATAAGCGGGAACTCAAGGTTTTCTCTCACAGTCATTGAATCATAAAGCGCAGATCCCTGAAAAAGAAAACCTATTCTCTTTCGCAGCTCATTCATTTCCTTAATCGGGATATGCACAACACTCTTGCCATTAATAAGAATATCTCCGCTGTCCGGTTCAAGGAGTCCGACCATGCACTTAAGCAAAACACTTTTACCCGTGCCGCTTCTTCCGAAAACAACAAAATTTTCTCCTTCATCAACTTTGAAGGAAATTTTATCCAGGACAATATGATCGCCAAAAGACTTGGAAAGATTTTTAACTTCAACCATCAGCCTGGCCATATCCACACCGTAATTTTAACAAGAACAGTATCGGTAAGTAAAATTAAAAGTGATGCCATAACAACTGAGCTTGTTGATGCTTTCCCGACTCCGACTGTTCCATTTTCAGCAGTGTATCCTTTATAAGCACCAACCGCACCAACGATAAATCCAAATATAAATGTTTTCAGGATTCCGGGAATCAGATCGGTGAATTCAAGTGATTTAAATACAGCATTTATATATAACTGGAAACTGCTTGATTCAGATAAAGCAACTGCAAGGTAGCCGCCAAGTATTGCAAGGAAGTTCACATATAAAGTAAGTATTGGAAGAATAAGAGTGCAGGCAAGTATTCTTGTAACAACAAGGTACTTATATGGATTAATTGCAGATACCTCCATTGCATCGATCTGTTCCGTTACACGCATTGAGCCAAGCTCTGCACCAATTCCCGAACTGACTCTTCCGGCAAAAATTAAAGCTGTAATAACCGGTCCCAATTCTCTTACAACAGAAAGAGCAACCATTCCGGGTAAGAAAGACTCTGCACCAAATCTTTTCATAACCGGCTGGCTTTGCATTGCAATTACTAAACCTATTATAAAACCGGTAACAGTAACAATCGGCATAGTTTTAATGCCGAGCTCATCCATATGTTTTTTTACTTCACCAAATTCATAAGGCGGAAGAAATACATCTTTAAAAAATCTGATCGAAAACATTGAAAGACCTGCTATCGTTTCAAAGAACTCCGTAAGTTTAAGGCTGAATACTGAAGGATTTTCTTTATTTCTGATCAAGATTTTTTACTTGTTAAATGAGAAAAGTGTTTATCATCTTGAATAAAAAATACTAAAAAAAGACTCTTAAAAAAAGATTATGTGAGTTCAAGATTAACCGCTCTCGTACTGTTCACATAAAAGCATTTACATAATGTTCAACGACAGGTTTCAGATTTCCTCTCAGCAAAACAGTAATTACATCAAACCTGCAATCAACTTCTCCGATTTCTTTATCATACAAGTAAAGTTCTGCCATCCGTTTAATCTGCCTCATTTTATTTTTAGTTACGGAATAAGCAGGATCACCATATTCAAGATTCTTTTTTGATTTTACTTCAACAAAAACAATAAAGCCAGTCTCAGGGTCTTTTGCGATAATATCTATTTCACCTTTACCAAACCTGTAGTTGCGTTCAATAATTTCGTAACCTTTTTTAAGGAGTTGATCAACTGCAATATTTTCACCTTCATCACCAAACTCTTTGGAGGTTTTAGTCATAAGCAAATATATATTTGGAAATATGATATGTCATTCCCGTGAAAACGGGAATCCAGTAACCTT
>CAYNUV010000145.1:0-7276 GCA_964400245.1 uncultured Ignavibacteriaceae bacterium | reverse complement strand
ATAACCAAGCTTTTTAAGATAAGGTTCAATTTCTTTTAATAAAGCAAAAGTGCCCGGATCAAGTTCCTGCGTTATTGAAAAAAGCAATTGCTGACTAAATGGGAAATCCGTTTCTAATCTTTTTATTGCTTTTTCATAAAGAATTCTTTCATGAGCAACATGCTGGTCAATAATCATCAAACCGGATTTAATTTGTGCAAGAATATATTTGTTATGCAGCTGAAAAATAAATGAAAAAGAATTTTCGGCTAATTCCGTAGATCTTTCATTCGGCTTGTGTAAGATTTCTGTTGTAACATTCTCCAAAGGAGAATCAGTTAGATTGAAAGAAGCCGGCTTAATGATATCATCTGTTATAGATCCGAAAATCAAATCAATATCTTTATCAGAAAAATCTGTTCTTGCAAAGGATTTTTTTGATTCAAATGCAGGCCTGTCGGAGAAATCTTCCCGCTCACTTCTCATGAAATTATCAACACGTATTTTTTCGGTTTCGTTTGTAACTTCAGTAAACATCATGGAAGGAACAAGATCGTAAGTCGCAAGACTTTTCTTTATTATAGCAAGAACAAAGTTGTAAATATTCTTCTCATCATCAAATCTTACCTCAAGCTTATTAGGATGAACATTTACGTCGGTCTTACGCGGATCAATATCCATAAAAAGAATAAAGAAAGGATAATCCCCTTTCTCTAAAACATTTTCATAAGCTGTAAATACAGCATGATTAATCTGTCTGCTTATAACATATCTGTTATTAAGAAAAAAATACTGTTCGCCTTTACTTTTCTTAAGCATTGATGGTTTGCCAACATATCCATAAAGATTCCCAAATTCGGTTCTCTCTTCAACTGGGATTAATGCGTCAAGCATGTTATCAGCAAAAATATGAGATATTCTTTCTTCAAGCGAGCCGGATTTGTAATCAAAAATAAGTTCATCATCATTATAAAATTTAAAAGAAATATCAGGATGGCTTATAGAAATTTTATTAAATGTATCAATGATATGTTTCAGTTCAGTCGCATCAGTTTTAAGGAAATTTCTTCTGGCAGGAGTGTTGTAAAATAAATTCTTTACAGAAACAGAAGTCCCTTTTGGAAAAGAACCCTTCTCTTTAACCATATCTCCATAATCGAACCGAACCAAAGTACCCATTTCTTCTTCTCGGGTTTCGGTTTTAACCTCAAGTTGGCTAACAGCACCAATAGAGCTTATTGCTTCACCCCTGAAGCCAAGAGTATAAATTGTTTCAAGATCTTCATAGGAAGAAATCTTGCTGGTCGCATGTTTCTGTATGCAAAGTACAGCATCATCTTCATTCATTCCAATTCCATCATCAATAATCTGGATTAAAACTTTGCCAGCCCGTTTAATGTGTAGCTCTATATTCTGAGAACTTGCATCAACAGAATTTTCCATTAGCTCCTTCACAACTGATTCGGGACGCTGTACAACTTCTCCGGCAGCTATTTTATTTACAACATTCTCAGGTAATATCTTTATTCTATTGCTCATTACTTCTTACATATTTAACAATTTCAAACTTGTTTCTTTTCTCATTTGATTCAATCTTCCAAATTTTTTCATCTATTTTAGGAAAAAACACATCACCTTCAGCTTCAAAATCTAAAAAGGAAATAATCATTTCATCAGCAATATTAATTCCCTGTTTGAAAATTTCTCCTCCGCCAATAATAAATATTTTTTCTTTACCAGGTGTTCTGCAAAATTCGATTGCTTCATTTAAACTATAAAATCTCTTTACATCATCAAACTCAAATGTGCGCTCTATGTCCCTGGTTATAACGATATTTAGTCTTCCTTTTAGGGGTTTACCGAGAGATTCAAAAGTTTTTCTTCCCATTATTATAGGAAAACCAAGAGTTGTATTTTTGAAATGCTGAAATTCCTCTTTAATATGCCACGGCATATCACCATTTGATCTGCCGATAACACCATTCTGTGCTACAGCAGATATTATAATTATTCTCAAACAGCGACCTCAAATCTGATCTTATCATAATACTGGTAATCCAGAAGTTCAAAATCTTCAAACCTTAATTCATTAATTGGCTTACGGGCAATTTTTAATTTAGAAAGAGGAAGGGGTTCCCGTTTTAATTGTTCTTTTAATCCCTTAAGGTGATCATATTTTTCCATAGGGCTTCCTTCATCTGCCACATAAATATGAGCATCTATAATTGTGTGTGCAAAAAAACCAAGACCAAGTTCAGTTTCCTGTGCGATTATTTGTGTAAGCAAAGAATAAGCTGCAAGATTAAATGGAATTCCTAAAGCAATATCTCCTGAACGTTGTGTTAAATGACAATTAAGTTTTCCATCATTAACATTAAAAGCAAAAGAATAATGACAAGGCGGAAGTTTACTCTTTATTGCATTACCCGGTTCCCAAGCAGTTACAACCAAACGCCTGCTGTAAGGTTTTCTTTTTATTTCATCAATTATATATTGGATCTGGTCAACTTCTGTAACTTTCCATTCGCCGTTTTCATCTTTCTGAGCGCTTGGAAATTTTCTCCAATAGTAACCATAAGCTGTTTCAAGATTTCCATCTTCATCAGCCCAGGCATCCCATATTTTTGTATGCTGCCGCAGATTTCGAATATGATCATCACCTGAAAGATACCAAAGAACTTCATGCAAAAGAGATTTCCATTCAATCTTTTTTGTTGTAAGGAGAGGAAAACCTTTTGACAAATCTACTTTATAAAAAGCACCGAAATAGGATATAGTATCTATTCCTGTTCTTGATGGTTTTCTTGTCCCTTCATTGATTACCAATCTCACAAGATCAAGGTATTCTTTCATTAATTAAATTCCTATTAAAGATTTTAGCGGAGTATTTTCTTAAATCAAATTTAAGAAATTTTATTCAAAATGTCGGTCATTCCGGATATTTCATTACAGGCAATTCTTATTGCTTTTTCAAAACTGTTTATCGGATCATCAACAAAAGTTTGAAGTTCTATCGGGAAAACATTCATACTAAGCTGCTCAGAAATCTCTCTATCAATTTTTCCGCAGCATAAAACAACCGGAATATTTTCCATTTCAAAAAGAGATATAACTGATCCTGCTCCCTTTCCCATTAAACTTTGCTCATCAAATGATCCTTCTCCGGTAATTACCATATCAATTTTGAAATCTTCGCTAATAATTTTTAAATCATTTAATATGAATTCAGCAGCTTGTTTTTTCATCAGATCACTTTTAGAATATAAAGACCCACAAACAACCCCCCACCAACACCTAATAATTCTTTAGCTGTATCCACTAATTTGATCTTATGTAATGATTTAATAATTTTATTCCATCCTAATTCAATTACCTTAAGCTCACCATTAGTTGCACCTTTTTGTTTTCCGAAAATGATTCCTCCATCCTTTCCTAATAAGGGATTCTGAACATCAACTATAATCTCTAAACTAAATGGTACTTCGATCTTGTTAAATTCAATTTCAGAAACTTTCGGGAAATTTTCCGGAAGAGCTTCCATCTCTGAACCATAGGAATCAAACATCTTTAAACCAAAACGGGAGCACAAACCTAATCCTAAATCCATCGTGCCTGTCCCACCTATTCCGATTATAACCTTTTCAACTTGTAATTTAGAATTTTCTTTATCTCTTACTATAAGTTGTAATAAATCTCCCAATCCTTTTGAACTTAATTGAAGTGGATGCCTTTTTTCTTTTGGAATTTTCTTTAATCCTAAAACTTCAGCAGATTCTATGAATAAAGTTTTACTTTTTCTATCCAATCCAACTTTGCAATCAATAAATGTTTCATCATAGGGAGAAGAAATGGAATAATCAAATATTTCAAGTCCGAAATGAAACCTGCATACTTCTAAGAAACCATCGCCCCCATCCGATATTGGTTTTTGAATTACCCTGAATAAAGATTTATCAAGGTATTTATTAAACAGGTTTGATACTTGAACAGCATCAGCACATTCTTTAAAACTATTTACAGCAATTAAAATATTTTTCATAGTTATTATTTGTTTAGAACTTCTTTATAAACTTTAATTGTTTCATCAGCAATTTTATCCCACAAGAAATTTTGCCTGATATGTTCTTTCAACTTATTGTCCTTAGGTTTGTTGAGAGTTTTTTCAATTCCTTTTTTAATTGAATCTACAGAATAAGGATCAACATACTCTGCCATATCTTTGAAATATTCTTTAGTCCCACCATAAGGAGTAATTACAATTTTAGCTCCGGCAAGCCCGGCTTCAAGAGCGGCTCTGCCCGGGGTTTCGAATCGTGATGGAAGAACAAAGGTGTTACAAGCAGTATAAGCAGAGACCAACTCCACAGAATCATTTGATACGCCATCGATATGTAAAATATTTTTATTCCTTCCCATCACTTCTTTTATTTTTTTACCCTCACCATTAAAAATTTTCCCGATTATAACAGCAGGATAATTTATTCTGCTTAATGCTTCAACTAAAGCTAAACCGTTTTTCCTTGCAGGGCCTAAGTGACCAACACTCAAAATAAAATTATCCATTCCATATTTTTCTATAAAGAGGTTTGGATCGCCATTTAAGAATCTCTCAGAAACTCCATTATGAATTACTTTAATTTTATTATTTGTAATTGATAATCCTTTTGAAATTAATTCACCTTCATCAAGTGTATTAGGTAAAACCATTTCTGCCCATTCACAAATCTCGCGTGTGTATCCATAATCAAAACGAATTCCGTTTACTATCTTTTTCACTATTATATCTAAATTATTTAAGATTCTGACTAAAGATGAAGAATGTTTGCTGAAAATGATGGGATTAACTACATACCTGACATTATTGGTTTTCAGGTGTCTTGCAAGATCATATACAGCAAAATTTCCTCCAAAGATATGGAACAAATCATAGTCTTTTAATTTTTTACCTGCGTTCCAAAAATCAAAGAGATCAACTGTAATTCCTTTTTTTTCCAAATAATGTTTAAGATCATGTATTTTAACTAATGGACCTCCCCCCGTTATTGTAATACCCGGGTATGTTGCAAAGCAAATCTTCATTTAAGCAACTTCCTGAAATTAAATATAATATCCTGCTTTCGCATTCCAATAGTTTTGCGATACATAAGATCCGGTTTGAAGTCTGATAATAAATTAAAATTTACTGGCTGAATTTCTTTTTCATTCTTTAAATTACGGTCCATTTTGGATAAATAATTTTTCCCATTGCAATAAGATGAATGAAAATAGATTGATTCATCTTTTATTTTGGAGAATATATTTGTTCTGTTTTCACTTAATTCTGGTTCCCATTCAAAAGATTTTCTCTTTGCCCACCAAAGTGCAAAATCATTAAAAGCATAAGATGGAATATTTAATTCATTTATTCTTTTAAATATATTTTCATAAACCGTTAGACGTTTTTGAGAAGGATGTGTATAAAGAAAAACAGGTTCATAAGATTTTACTTTTTTTTCAATTATATCATAAAAATAATCAATCATATCTTTTTCGTTATGCTGCGCCCAGTGAAGTCTTCCTGTACTAACGGGATGAATTGGAATTTGTAATATGTTCTTAAATGAATTGCTAATTATTGGATTTATAGGAAATGCATCGTTAATGTAACTGAATTCAGATGAATAATTAAATTTAAATTTCTGCAACGCTTCTGCCAATGAAACATTCCATTCACCAAATGGGGAAGCATACCCTGTTACAGATAAACCACTGTTTTCAAGAATCTGCAATCCTTTTTTTATATCATTAATATTATCTGAAGTTTTAGAATATATTTTATGCCTGTAACAATGAAGAGCAATTTCCTGTTCTGAAAAATTTTTAAAGATCTTACAATCGTTTTCTCTTGATGATGTTTCAACAAACCAGGTTCCTTTAATTTGATTATTCATCATCAAATTATAAAGATTATTTATATCCTCATCACTTGCAAAATCGGTATCAATCCTGAAACCAAAAATTGTTTCATATCCAAAAGGAAATTGCCACAATCTTACAAAGGGAAGATTTTTTTTATGAAAAAGAAATTCAATTAGCCTGTAAATGATATTATAAATACTTCCTTTATCTATCCGGGCAACACGTTCTGTAGGAAAGTCGTTTCCATATTGTGTGTAGAATCTTTTCCTCCTGACTTTATGAGAAAAAATTAAAGAAGAAAATCCTTGTGGTAAAACAACTATCAACCCATTCCCAACAGTTTTTATTAATATAGTTTTTTCTCCTGTACTATCGTTTAAATGATTAGCTCCAAAAGGAATGTTCAATGTCGTACCAATTTCACAATAAACAGAAAAATTAAAAACCGTATCCTCTTTTGAAAAAATATATTTGATTTTTTTCTTTTTACCCTGAACATTAAATAGTTTTTTTGCAGCTTCCAATTCCATTAAAAGAAATCCACCCCCTGAAAGATATTTATCGAAAATATTTTTTGTGTCTTTATTAATCTTATCATCTACTATTACTACAGGATATTTCTGATTTAGAATTTCACCAGCTTCAATTATTTTATGCGAAACACCAATCTGGTTTAGTAATACATCCCATGAGGGAACAACATTTGTAATTCCGACTGAAAGTTTCAAATGAGTAATCTCTTTACATAGTTAATGTCTTCCCTTGTTAATCTTCCTGCAAAAGCAACAAAAGGAATCCCAATAAATATTCCTGATAAAATTCTAAAAGCTGTACTAATATCAAGGTTCAAAATTATAGTAATAATAACTAAAGCAGCAACTATAGGAGATACAATTATAGATAAAGAATGAACAGAAATAATCTTATTAATTTTTACAATCATTACAAGTAATTGAATAACCTCATAAATTATAAGTGATAACACAATACCTATCATTGCGTACTGGTTATATAAAATTATTACTGACGAAACGAAACCTATCAATGCTATTAACAATGCAAAAATGTAAATTTTTTCCCTGTTGATTGCGATTAAAGTATAGCTCAATACTGAATTCATCAGCGTGAAAACAAAAAATGCAATAAGAATTTGAAAAATAATCACCGACTCTTGAAATTGTTTCCCGAAAACCAGAATAATTAATTGTCCTCCTGTAATTACAACCGGAATACCGATGATCAAAGAAAGAATTGTAATCAGTTTAAGACCCCTGTTAAAAATTTCTTCCAACCTTTCGGAAGTTTGGGAAAAAGTCTGAACTATTTTTGGAAAGAAAACAGTTACAAAAACTCTGTCAAAAATCAGAAGAAATGTAATAAATTTAAAAGCAGCGCTGTA